>JBCDBC010000615.1:0-4248 GCA_039184535.1 Bacteroidota bacterium
AATGAAAGAGGAAGGGAAGACTATCGTGGTGGTTCATCACGATTTACAAACCGTATTTAAATACTTCGATTGGCTAGTCTTACTAAATACACGTCTCGTTGCCTCCGGTCCTACTGATAAAGTTTTTCAGCCTCAGATCCTGACGGACACTTATGGAGGGAAGCTAAATATCCTCTCCCAAATTGTAGATCTCATACAGAAAGAGGGGTATCCTGTTCAAGAAAAAAATACCTAAGGATTAATTCACACAATTATGCTACATACACATACTTACTCAGCGACTCTGATTTTCAAGGATCAACCCCCCAATAACTTAGGGAAGCTTTTCAAGCAAGGGTTTCACTTAATCGTTAGCCTAATCGCTTTAACATCGCTTCGGCTTAGGGTAAAAACTTCTGAAAAATTGAATGCTAAAAAGAAGAGTATTCCCAAAGGGAAAGGTCTACAAAAGCCAAACTCACAATAGGATAAATATGGAAGGGATATTTTGGGATTTCTTTTTATTAAGAGATGCGAATGCTGCCTGGGTGCTACTAGGGATGATTTGTATATGTGTGTCTTCAGCGCTCATAGGCTGCTTTACTTTTCTGAAAAAGCAATCCCTGGCAGGAGATGCCATTGCACATGCCATTCTCCCTGGGGTATGTGTAGCCTTTATGTGGTTTGAAACCAAGTCCCCATTTGTCCTATTAGTGGGAGCCGTGGTAAGCGGATGGTTGGGGATGATTAGCATTGATTACATTCAGCGGCATACACGGCTAAAAAGTGATGCGGCTCTTGCCCTCATCTTATCGGTATTTTATGGCTTGGGGATACTGCTTCTTACAGTTATCCAGCGTTCAGGAAATGCCGCCCAATCTGGCCTGGACAAATTCCTCTTTGGGAAGGCGGCTTCCATGATCAAAGATGATGTGCAGGTCTTTCTGGGATTTTCACTGCTGATCATGTTGGTGATATTTCTCTCTTATAAGCCCTTAAAACTAGTCATTTTTGACCCTGGTTTTGCGAAAGCCATAGGGGTAAATGTAAAGTGGTGGGATTTTCTGGTTTCCTTCTTGACGGTCATAGCCATAGCCTTAGGAGTGCAGGCAGTGGGAGTAGTACTCATGTCCGCTTTGCTGATAGCTCCAGCCACTGCTGCCAGATATTGGACGAGGAAGCTTGGTGTGATGTTGGTATTGGCTGCGCTCCTGGCAGCTGTAGCTGGAATTATTGGGGCTTATATTTCTTACACCATCCCTAAGATGCCTACCGGCCCATGGGTAGTAGCTATACTTTCTTTCCTAGCCATCTTCTCAGTATTAATAGGATTAGAGAATGGGTACCTACGGCGGCTAAGTAAGAATTACAGTCATGGAAGAAAGATGCTAGAAGAAAATATCCTGAAATGTATGTATCACCTAGGTGAACCTATGGAAGATTTCTTTCAAGTCTATTCTATTCCCCAACTTCAAGCTAGAAGATATATAGAGACAAATAAACTGGAAATTGGGATTAGAAGACTGAAGCGAAAAGGATGGGTTCAAAGTACATCAGATGGCATACTACTAACAGAGGAAGGATTGGAAGAGGGAAAACGGGTAGTAAGAATCCACAGATTATGGGAAGTATATCTGTCTACCTATATGAAGCTACCTGCAGACCATGTGCATGAAAATGCAGAAGCCATGGAGCACGTCATTACCCCTGAAATAGAGAGAGAATTGGAGCATCAGCTGGCCTATCCTTCCAAGGACCCGCATGCTTCCCCCATACCTTACAGACAAAATTGATGGACGGATTTTGGATCATACTGACAGCTATTCTGGTTTCTACTTCTTGCGGGATACTGGGCTGCTTTTTGCTGCTACGGAAAATGACTATGGTAGCAGATGCCATTTCACATGCGGTACTTCCCGGCATAGTCGTAGCTTACTTTGTATCCCAGTCCCGGGCTGAGCTGCCCATGTTGGTGGGCGCAGCAATAGTAGGGATGCTTACTACCGTACTGATAGAGCTTCTGCATGAAAAGGCAAGGCTTCAATCAGATGCTGCGATAGGGATAGCTTTTACGGGACTTTTTGCTTTGGGGGTAATCCTGATTTCAGCTTATGCAGGTAGCATAGACATAGATCAGGATTGCGTATTGTATGGAGAAATAGCTTATGTACCTCTGGAAACTTGGGTTCTTCCTTCGGGTATAGATTTGGGGCCACAGGCTGTTTGGAGATTAGTCGCTTTGCTGTTGATTATTCTCATGGTAGTAATCTATGGATTTAAGGCCTTCAAACTGACCAGCTTTGATCCTGTATATGCAGCTTCCATAGGGATTTCGACGGTCTTCTGGCACTACCTGCTCATGAGCATGGTCTCACTTACAACTGTACTCACCTTTGAATCAGTAGGAGCTATTTTGGTGGTAGCCTTTATCATAGGTCCTGCTGCTACCGCATTCCTTCTCACTAGAGAACTGCATTACATGATCTACATAGCCATAGGATTAGGGATTGTGGCATCTATATGCGGATATCTACTGGCTGTTTGGGTAGATGGTTCCATAGCAGGAGCTATCTCAGTCTGTATTGGGATAGAGTTTTTGCTGGTGTTTACCTACAAGTTAATCTTAAACGCCAGAAGTACCCCCGTTTTGGAAGAGCCTATGCATTAGGTTTCCTTGCCTTTCTTTCCTCAGTTGGTGTTTTGCCAAAGTAGGCCTTATAGTTTCGAGAAAGAGAAGGTAATTCTTTGAATCCACACTCAAAGGCGATTTCTGAGACATTCATGCTGCTATGAACAAGTAGTTCATGGGCTTTTTGTAACCTAAGTTGTTTCAATAAATAACTAGGTGAATGGCCGGTTAATTGATTAACCTTCCTGTAGAGTTGACTTCTTTCCATATTTACGGCACTCGCTATTTGCGGAACACTTAAGTTCTCGTCCCCTATATTTGCTTCAATATAGTCCGTCACTTTTTTCAGGAATTCATATTCCTGTCGGAGTTGTGGATTCTGAGGTAACTCTATCTCCCCCCATTTACCTGTTGAAAACTGTTGCTGCATCTTTTTTCTGGAAGCTATGAGTTGTTCCAGTCTGATTTCCAGTTCTCTTTGGTTAAAGGGTTTGGGTAAGTAGGCATCTGCCCCTTTTGATAAGCCAGAAATTTTTGACTCCAGATCTCCTTTTGCCGTGAGAAGGATGATGGGGATATGACTTGTGTGAGGATTGTTTTTCAGTGTCTGACACAATTCCAGGCCATCTACTTCAGGCATCATAACATCACTTATAATGATATCTGGGATGAGGTTTACAGCCCTATCAATCCCCTCCTTACCATTCCGGGCAACTATCAGTTGGTAAGATTTGCTAAGCTGTGTTTTTAGGTAGAAGATAACGTCTTCATTATCCTCTACTATTAAGGCCCTGGGTGCTTGTGGCTCAAGACTTAGGATAAAATTCTCTTTTTGTGTCACATGAGAATTTGCAACAGTAAAGGTAGGAGCTATAGTGGCTATTTCTGTTAATGGCGCCTCATTCATAATGGGTAGTGTAACTGAAAAAAGGGTTCCTGAAGTCTCATTACTGACTACCTCAATTTTCCCATCTAAGAGTTGGGTAAGCTCCTTTACTAATGCTAGTCCTATACCAGTTCCTTCCCATTTACGCGTATCACTTTGATCCCCCTGGTAGAATCTGTTGAAGATATGGGGCAGCTTTTCTTCTGATATCCCTATTCCACTATCCTTTATTTGAATTCTGATATGACTTTCATCAGGTTTGTCAGTCATCAGCTCCACTTTGCCTCCTTCAGGCGTAAACTTTAGGGCATTGGAAAGAAGGTTAGTAAGAATATGCTGGAGTTTCTCCTTATCAAAATCCATATAAAGTTCCCTAAGTTCTGAGCTTACCACGAAGTGAATGTTTTTAGCTTCTGCTACATTGTTAAAGGTATCACTCACAGAATAGATAAAGGGGATTACATCTGCCTGTATGTAATCAATTGACAGTTTCCCTTCTTCCATTTTGGCTAAGTCCAGTAATTGATTTACCAGATTAAGGAGCTGTCCTGTATTCCGCTTAATGATATGTCTAAGCTTATCAAAGCCTTTGATCTGATCAGTAAGTCCGTCTATGATGGTAAGAGGAGTACGGAACTCATGCGTGATATTGGTGTACAAGCGAGATTTGACCTCGTCTATTTCACGAAACTTGTTGGCTTCTGCTTCAGCTAGCTGCCGGTTAAGCTGGAATCTATAGAAAGCAAATCCCAGG
>JBCDBC010000616.1:0-4246 GCA_039184535.1 Bacteroidota bacterium
AAGTCGAATAGGACTAGTTAGGTAGTATTTTTGAATTGAGGTATCAAGTAGTAAGTGGACGTGGTTAGGCATTATGCAGTAAGCTTGGAGGTCATAATAGTCTCCGTCGTATTTTTCTAACTCATTTTTAATACATGCTGCTATTTTGGGATTATTCAAATAGGTAGGCCCAAATCCTTTTCTATCCAGTTGATCATCAAACTCCTTAAAATAGGATTTTCGTAACTTTAATAATCTTAATTCCTTTTCCTCTTGATTTTCGTCCTCACGAACACCAGTTAGTTTTTCATATTTAGCTTTTAACGAATAGACTATGCTAGCAGGTAAGGAACCTGCCAATCTGAAGGTTATGAAGAATGTTGCATAAGGTGGAACTATATGAGGTAACCGACTCCGGTAGTATTGGCTATCCACAATAAAATAATTGCAGCGAACACACTCGCTAGTAAAATACAAATGTAAAGAACTATTTAAGGCGAATGAATTCGCCGCTACATTTATGATATCTCCTATATCAGCGGCCGCAACGTATCAATAGACTTCTGTGTCAGCATACTGTAAAACTCTTCCGTAAAGGCAGAACTACCATGGTCTTCCAGAAATTTTAACTGTTCAGGACTGAGGCCTTCAGGATGTTCATCAATACTGCCAGGATGAGGATTCGCCGGTGTACGGTCTAGGGGCGGACAAAACTCTACGGATAAGGCCCCATCAAACCCCACTTCTTTTAAAGTTCCCACAACTTTAGACCAGTCAAGCGTACCCATACTGGGAGCCATCCGGTTATTATCTGCTACGTGGAAACCCACTAATCTGTCCTTAGCCCTATGAATGGCTGCATAGTAATCCTCTTCTTCCAGGTTCATATGGAAAATGTCTAGACAAACCCCGCAATTAGGTCCTGTAGCCTCTGCTAATGCTAATGCCTGATCAGCACGGTTGATGAAATAGGTCTCAAAACGATTGATAGGTTCTATGCCGATTTTGATACCCGCCTTTTCCGCAAACTCGTAGCATTCTTGCATGGAGGCTACAGCCCACTTCCATTCCTCATCTGGCCTTCCATCAGGAACAATCTTCCCTACAGTCCCGGGCACTACACTCACCATATGACCATCCAGTTCTTTTACCATGGTGATCACGTCCTTCACATACTGCACAGAACTGGCGCGGGTACCTTCATCCTTAGCCAATAAATTTCTCCCATCCATCATCAGGGTAACAGATCCCCAACAAGTAAGTCCATATTCCTTGAGTGCTTTGCGTACGTCTTTGGTATTGTAAGCTTCGGGGGTTCCCTGGATTTCCAGAGCATCATATCCCTGGGAAGAAATTCTGGTGAGCGTTTTTTCAAGGGGTTCCGCTCGCATCCAGTTATGTATGGCTATTTGCATAAGACTATTTAGGGAGAAAGAGCATGATCAGCGATTGAAAATACCATGTCTGTAAAAGGATTCTTTAGGTAGTTAGCTAATAAGTTGAAAGCCAGAGAATTCAAAACCTAGCATTCATTAATCAATATTTTCTTCTGGTAGTTATCTCAAGAAATTCTCTTTAAAAAAGAAAGGCCATTGATTAAATGGTACCACAAAAGAATAACCCTACTATTATGAAAGCTCCTCTATTGATTCTCATCACCTGCTGTTGTGTGCTTATTAGTTGTGGAGAAAAGCCTACCTCTACTGAAAAAGCTGAACCCCAGCAACTAGACAGATTAGCCTTACTGGGAAATAAAGAGATTGCCAAGAACAAGCATATCGTGCTGGTATCTGGAGATGAGGAATACCGCTCTGAAGAAGTTCTCCCTGAACTAGGTCGTATCCTCTCGGATCAGCATGGCTTTGATTGTACAGTATTATTTGCGCAGGACCCTGAAAAGCTTGGTACCATTAACCCTAATTATCGGAACAATATACCTGGCCTGGAAGAGCTGGAAAAGGCAGATTTGATGATTTTGTTTACCCGTTTTAGAAACTTGCCAGATGAGCAGATGAACTATTTCCAGGATTATTTGATGGCAGGTAAACCGGTTTTAGGAATCAGAACGGCTACCCATGCTTTTTATATAAAAGATTCTACAAATAAATGGTTCCACTGGGGAAACTACTTCAATGAGGAAGGTTCTCCCTGGAATGAAGGTTTCGGTAGGGTAGTGCTGGGAGAGAACTGGCATACACATCATGGCCATCATAAGCACCAGAGTACCCGAGGGATAATTGCAGAAGGGGCAGAGACGCATCCTATTGCCAGAGGGCTGAAGTTGGTGGACATTTGGGGACCTACAGATGTGTATGGAGTCAGGCTAGAGAATGACGAAAGTGTTACGCCCATCATTTTGGGAACAGTGCTGGAAAGAGAAGGAGAGTTTGATGAGAATGATCCATTCTTTGGCTTAAAACCTACAGATGCAGTACCTGCGAGCGTGAATCCTGCTGAGAAAACACCATACAATCCGAACGATCCTATGATGCCTATTGCCTGGACTAAAACTTATCAGTTACCGGGAGGTCAATCAGGAACTTCTTTTACCTCTACCATAGGATCTTCTACTGACTTCATGAGTGAAGGAGTAAGGCGATTATTAGTGAATGCTACCTACTTCCTCATGGACATGGAAGTACCTCAGGAAGCCCAAATAGGAATAAGCTCAGATTATTCTCCCTCAGCCTATAGCTTCCAGGATGATGAGTATTGGGTGAATAAGAATCTACAAGTATCAGATTATTGGAAGCCAGAGGAGGCATCAGCAGAATAGAAGATTAAATAAAGCCACGAATACACAAATGAACACCAATATTAATTTGTGATGATTCGTACATTCGTGGCTGAAAAATACTTATAGAACTATCCTTTTTTGCTTCAATTTTATTTCTCCAAAGTTGACTATCAAGGCAAGTCTATTCCCAGAAACTTTGAGGTAATTCATTGCCTGAGCTATGAAAATATCAGCGATACCTGAAACAGCTTTTACCTCCAAAATAATTGAGTTGAAGATTACGAAATCTGCATAAAACTTATGAGGTAGGCTGATGCCTTTATAGGATACTGTATACTCTTTTTCTCTTTCGTACGGGATTGAAGCTTTCCTGAATTCCCATTCTAGCGCATCTTTATATACAATTTCCAGGAATCCTGGTCCTAGTTGATTATGGACTTCCATGCATTTGCCTACTATCTGATAGCTCTCAGATTTGAATAAGATATCATTCATGCCATTCTAATTTTAGGGTTAAAAATCAGGCTTAGAATGGAATGAGCTAAAGAGGAGCCACGAATGCACGAAAGTTCATTAGTGATGATTCGTGCATTCGTGGCTTAAAATCACTTCCCTTCCATCAATTCTGCCGGACTATAATATCCCTCTTGATCTTTGGTGGCTTCTCTGACTTTTTTCACTTTATCAGGGTAAATAGCTGGCGCACCATTACCAAAAGAATTTCTTACATAAGTCAGTACTGCTGCTATTTCCTCATCATTTAGCATTCCGCCCCAGGGTGTCATAGGTACATTGCCGGGATAGTGTTTTCCAAGTACATCCATAGGGCCCATGAGACCATGAAGGGTCAGCTTAATGAGTCTTTCTTCATCTCCTAGCACCCAATCTGTATTAATGAGAGGAGGGAAGCCTGAGGCGTGAAGACCTTGGCCTTTAGGCTGGTGGCAGGTAGCACAGTGTCCGTCTCTACTGTAGATCTCCATACCCTGAAAATACATTTCCCGCTCTTTACCCTGTAGATCAGTCCATACTGCCTTAGGATCCTTTTTCCTGACAGGTCTATCATTCAAATGGGCCAGAGCTGTCTCATAGGGAGGAGCCATCCATCTATCTAATGGTAAGGTGCCTGCAACTTCCAGAATTTCATTTCCAGCTTCAGGAGAAAGCCATGAGGCAGCTACCAATGCTTCCAGACGCACCCTATTGTGTGGATCTGCTGCAGCCTGTCGTAGGAGTTCGACCTGATTATCTACCTGATGTCCAGTATATCTGAGAATTCTGGCAGCTGCCGTTCTAGCTCTAAAATCGTCAGCTTCCAACATCTGGACGAGCAGCTCTTCGTCTATCTGGTTTAGTCCCCAACTTACCCAAAGAGCCTCCAGTACATGATGCTCATAATTGGGATCTTCTTTATCTAAGCCTGCTACCCAGTCTTTCATGGCAGCCAATACTTTCTCTGGATTTCTTTCCCTCAATTCTCTACGTGTTCTATATCTGGTTCTATATTCTGGTAGTTTCAGATTGTCCAAA
>JBCDBC010000617.1:0-4243 GCA_039184535.1 Bacteroidota bacterium
ATTAAATCAATATATAAAGTCGTTGCTGCCGCGCTGATGCTAACGGCATATTCAGTTCTTGCGGCAGATCCCAAGGGTTTTGAGGTGTCTTATGATAGGAAGCTAATCTGTCCTTTTCTGAATAAAGCATTGGTCACTTCATTAGCAGCATTCAAGATACAGGGAATGTTTCCTCCCTTCTCCATCGCCTCAAAAGCCAGGGACAAATTACGGAAAACCTTAGTGTCTACCTGCTCAAAGGTAAGCGAAGGAAAGTCTGCAAAATTGAAGCGTTTAAAGGTATTTCTAAACCGGGCAGGCCAGGTGAGGGCATACTGAATGGGGAGTTTCATGTCCGGCAGGCCCATCTGGGCTTTCATGCTCCCATCTTCAAACTGGACTATAGAGTGAATAATGGATTGAGGATGTACGATCACATCAATCTGCTCATTCTCCAGATGAAATAGCCACTTAGCTTCTATGACCTCCAGGCCCTTATTCATCATGGAGGCGGAATCTATGGTTATCTTGGCACCCATCTCCCAATTAGGATGCTTCAATGCCTGAGCTACCGTTACTTTTTCCAGTCTCTCTTTGTCATATCCCCTAAAGGGTCCTCCTGAGGCTGTCAGATAGATTTTCTCTATCTCCTTCTGCTCCTCCCCTACCATGCACTGAAACAGAGCGGAATGCTCACTATCTACCGGGATAATGTCTACGCCATGCTTTTGTGCCAGGTCTGTGATGATACTTCCCGCTACCACCAAGGTCTCCTTATTAGCCAGTGCAATGGGCTTTCCATGCTTTATAGCTGCTACCGTAGGCTTCAGTCCCACAAATCCCACTAATGCCGTCAGCACTATATCCACACTTTCCAGCTTCACCACCTCACACAAAGCCTCCTGACCAGCATGAACCTGTATGGGCAAATCTGCCAAGGCCGCCTTGACCTGCTCATACTTTCCTTCGTCAGCTATTACCACATGCTCTGGCTGAAATTCTCGGGATTGCTCAATGAGTAGATCCGCATTAGAACCTGCCGTAAGCACATTAGCCATAAATTTGTCAGGGAATGACGAAATAACTTCCAGTGCCTGTGTCCCTATAGATCCGGTAGACCCGAGGATGGCTACTCTTTTAACTTCATTCATAAAAGGGTGATCATCTTCCGTCAAAACTACTAAAAAATACCCCCTTAAAAAGATAGATTTTCTCTATATGTAATGGGAAGTAACTCCCTGATTTACATTCAACAAGCTTTCAACCTACAGTCATTCAATTAGTTAGAGCGAATATTTAAACAAATAATATTATTCAAATTTTCGGACCCAATAAGGTGGTTCAGACCTAAAAAAGAACATTTCAAATGTAATTTTTTACCAATTATTAAAATTGTGATATGTGAAACACCTCCTATCTTTAATTTCATACAAATTATTGAACGTCCATGAGAGAAGTATTCACTATCCTACTGCTTTCACTTCTGGCAATGGTTCAGATTTGTAAAGCACAAAGTACCGTAATCCACCCGTTTGGGGCTGTAAAACACAAAACCACCTCTGCCTTTGAAGTTTTCCCTAAGGAAACATCCAGTAAAGTCCTCCTGCTCTTACCTAATAATCTCCAGGGAAATTGCCACCTGAAACTAGTTGACAAGTATGGGAGAAAGTATTGGCAACAGAATATCTCTGTTCCACGTGATGCCTACATCATAGAATTGGCAGCAAACATTCCTCCCGGCTCATACAGACTATTTCTTTCCGACCAACAGAGGCGGTCCTTCAGTGTAAGTTTTAAGAAAGTTTGACCCCAAAATGAAAAATCCCACTAGTTATTAGGGTTAATTATTTAAGTTTCCCCTGTGCCCCACCATTCAAATGGTGGGCTCATGGAACCAAATGTGGTGGTTGCTTTAGCTGCTGAAGGATTTGAAGGGCGGATAAATCCACCCCTACATAGAAAGTAAGAATAACGGTTACTCCTTACTGGTGCTCACCGTTAAAAGGACTCCCTCAACTGATAGGTTTCTGTCAGTTTCCTCACCAGTTCTGTTGCCTCTCCATATGACAAGGTTTGTTGGGCATCAGAGAAAGCTTCTTCCGGCTGAGGATGTGTCTCAAAGATGACTCCATCTGCACCTGCCATGACAGAAGCCAGGGCCACTGGTTCTACAAAAGCCCTTATGCCTATTCCATGAGAAGGATCAGCTATCACAGGTAGATGGCTCTTTTCCTTCAACATAGCTATGGCATTGATGTCCATGGTATTTCTGTAAGCCTTTTCATAAGAGCGAATTCCCCTTTCACACAACATGATGCGCTCATTACCTCCGGAGAAGATGTACTCTGCCGAATGAAGGAGCTCTTCCAATGTACCTGAAATCCCTCTTTTCAACAGTACAGGCTTATCTACTTCTCCCAGTGCGTCTAGCAGGTTAAAGTTTTGGGTGTTTCTGGCACCCACCTGAAAAACATCTATGTAGTCAGCCATGGCTTCTATCTGAGAAACCTGCATAACTTCTGTGATGATTTTGATGCCATGTTCTCTGGCCTTAGTCGCCCAAAGTTTCAGTCCATCTATACCTAGCCCGCGGAAGGAGTATGGAGAACTTCTAGGTTTGTAGACTCCTCCTCGCATGATTCTCACACCTAGCTTGGCCAATTCCTGGAGAACGGATTCTATTTGATGCTCAGACTCTATAGAACATGGCCCTGCCATGATGGAAAAGTTCTCTTCACCTATTTCTACCCCATCTCCCAGGTCAATGATAGTAGGCTTTACCTTCCACTTACGGGAAACCAGTTTATAGTTGTCTGTCACCCTATGGATATCCAGTACGCCTGAAAGAGAGCCTATTTTTCTGGGATCAAAGTCCTTTTTTCCAATGGCCACCAGATAATGCCCCATCTGAGTGTGGACTTCATTGGCCTTATAGCCTATCTCCTGAATTTTATCACTTACACGGGCCTTGTCTGCCTCACTGATTTGAGGATCTAACTGTATGATCATGAGTTAGTAGCTATGGATTGAGAATTTAAGATAGAAGAAACAAACTGCCTGATGCTCATTTTGAGTTCTTCTCCGGACTTGTCCTGGATAGCTTTGATAAAGGCACTTCCGATAATGGCACCATTAGAATACGTACAAGCTTGCGAGAAGCTTTGATGATCTGATATCCCGAAACCAATGAGCTTAGGGTTCTTCAGCCGCATATCTGCTATTCTCCCGAAGTAGTTAATCTGATTATCCGTCAACTGATGCGTCTTCCCAGTGGTACTATCGCTGGACACCATGTAGATAAAGCCCTTAGTAAGTTCATCTATTTTGCGGATACGCTGCTCAGAGGTTTGCGGAGTGATCAGGAATACGTGAGAAAGATTACATGCTTCAAACAAGGAAGCGTACATCATCTCGTACTCACGCATAGGTAGGTCTGGGAGAATGACCCCATCTATCCCTACTGCCTGAGCATCCTTACAGAATTTTCCCAGGCCATACTGAAGCACAGGGTTGATGTATCCCATGAGAATGAGGGGTACCTCCGTCTTGGTGCGTATGTCCTTAAGTTGCTCGAATAATCCTTCCAGCGTAATGCCATTATTCAGCGCAATCCCATTGCTCATCTGAATGGTAGGTCCATCCGCTATAGGATCTGAGTAAGGCATGCCTATTTCTACCAGATCTACGCCGGACTTATCCAGCTCACAGATAATGTCTGAAATATCATTAAGCCCAGGATAGCCTGCTGTACAGTAGACATTCAGAATGTCTTTCTGCTTTCTGGCAAACAGTTCTATGATTCTGTTATTCATGGCTGTCTTTATAAGCTATGTAGGTTTGTAAATCTTTATCTCCTCTTCCAGAAAGGTTGACCACTACTACCTCAGAAGGATTGAAGCTCAACTTGTCGAGCGCAGAAAAGGCGTGTGCCGTTTCAATGGCAGGGATGATTCCTTCAGTTTCGCTTAGGTAGAATCCGGCTTGCATGGCCTCATCATCTGTTACATACACAAATTCTGCTCTACCAGTATCAAAGAGGTGGGCGTGCACAGGTCCTATGCCCGGATAGTCCAAGCCCGCTGAAATAGAATGAGGCTCCACTACCTGTCCATCTTCTGTTTGCATGAGAATGGTCCTGCTTCCGTGTAAAACGCCTGCTCTACCCAAATAGGTAGTAGCAGCAGACTTCAAGGTATTCACCCCATGTCCGGCCGCTTCCACAGCTACCAACTTCACACTCTCATCATCTAGAAAATGGTAGAAG
>JBCDBC010000618.1:0-4232 GCA_039184535.1 Bacteroidota bacterium
GAAAGGACAAATAGCCGCCGGAGTAGACATTGTGCAGATTTTTGACTCATGGGCTGGTATTCTACATAAAGACACTTATATGGAGTTTGCCTTTCCCTACATTCAGCGCATTTGTGAGGCGATTCAGGAAGTCCCCAAAATCGTTTTTGCCAAAGGGGCATTCTACGCCCTGGAAGAACTAGCCAAACTGGATTGTCAGGTAATCGGATTGGACTGGCAAACTCAGCCTTCTTTTGCCTTAGACAGAATATCTGAGCAAGCCCTACAAGGTAATCTGGATCCTTGTCTGGTCTACGCACCTGATAAAACCATAGTCGAGAAAACAGAAGCCCTCATCAGAAGTTTCCCTAGAGGAAGGCACATTGTCAACCTGGGCCACGGAATGTATCCTGATATGCAGCCTGAAAAGCTCAAACTACTGGTTCAGACCGTAAAACAATTTCGCTACGATTCGTAATAAGGAGTCGGACCTGATGAAAGGAGAAATTAAGAGGGATTGTAGGGCAGAGGTCCAAATTAGCATTTCTTTCAGGAGGTTTTTCAGTATGATTGCTGAGAAATTTCCTGCGTATCGAAACATAAGATATTCTTCCCATGAGTACTAGTACTAGGAATTCGGTAAAAGAACAAATCCACGATCTGCTCAAGTCGCGAATCTTAATGTTGGATGGTGCCATGGGAACCATGATCCAACGTCATAAACTTACTGAGGAGGACTATAGGGGAGAAAGATTCAAGAACCATCCAGGTCAACTCAAAGGGAATAATGATCTCCTCTCTATTACCCAGCCTGAGATTATCAAGGATATTCACAGAGAATATTTGAATGCAGGGGCAGATATCGTAGAGACCAATAGTTTCAGTAGTACCACCATCTCCATGGAGGACTATCTGATGGCAGATCTGGTATACGAACTCAACTATGAGTCTGCCAAAATAGCTAAGGAAGTAGTAAACGAATTTAACCTCATAGATACAGAGCGTCCAAGATTTGTTGCCGGAGCCATTGGCCCCACTAACCGGACCGCCTCCCTTTCCCCAGATGTAAATGATCCAGGTTTCAGGGCCGTTACCTTTGATGACCTAATGGAGGCCTATTATGAGCAGGCAAAAGGCCTGATGGATGGAGGAGCTGATGTGCTGTTGGTGGAAACCGTATTTGATACGCTGAACTGTAAGGCAGCCATTTATGCCATAGATAAGCTGGCTGAAGACAGGAATGAGCGTATCCCTATCATGGTGTCAGGAACCATTACAGATGCCAGTGGTCGTACCCTTTCCGGGCAGGTAACAGAGGCCTTCTGGATTTCCATCGCTCATGCGGACTTACTGAGCGTAGGGCTAAACTGTGCTCTTGGGGCCAAGCAGCTAAAGCAGTATGTAAAGGACCTCTCCCGCTTAGCCAACGTACCTGTAAGCGCCTATCCAAATGCAGGCCTGCCAAATGAGTTTGGGCAGTATGACCAGACAGCCTATCAAATGGCAGAATTGATCAGGCCATTTCTGGAGGAGGGAATAGTGAATATCGTGGGAGGATGCTGTGGAAGTACGCCTGACCATATTAAAGCCATAGCAGAAGTTACGGCTGAATTCCAGCCAAGAATCAATCCTGAGATAAGTCCCTTACCTAATCTGAGTGGGCTGGAACCCCTCATCATCAATGAGAATACCAACTATGTAAACGTAGGGGAAAGAACCAATGTAACAGGTTCCAGAAGGTTTGCCCGACTTATCAAGGAGAATAAATATGAGGAGGCATTATCTGTAGCCCGCCAGCAGGTAGAAGGAGGGGCTCAGATCATAGATGTGAACATGGATGAGGGCATGCTGGACTCCAAGGCTGCCATGACACGCTTTCTGAACTTATTAGCAGCAGAACCAGATATAGCCAGAGTACCTGTTATGATAGACTCTTCCAAGTGGGAAGTCATAGAGGCGGGGCTTAAGTGTATTCAGGGAAAAGGCGTAGTGAACTCCATTTCTCTCAAGGAAGGAAAAGAAATTTTCATAGAGCAGGCTACCAAGATTAAGCGCTATGGAGCTGCAGTCATTGTGATGGCATTTGATGAGACAGGGCAGGCAGATACTTACCAGAGAAAGATCGAGATATGTGAGCGTGCTTATAACATTCTCACCAAGGAAGTAGGATTCCATCCCTGGGACATCATCTTTGACCCCAACATCTTTGCGATAGCCACAGGGATAGAGGAGCACAATAATTATGCAGTAGACTTCATAGAAGCTACTCGCTGGATTAAGCAAAACCTACCGCATGCTCTTGTTAGTGGGGGAGTGAGTAATGTCTCTTTCTCCTTTAGAGGGAATAATGCGGTTAGAGAAGCTATCCACGCCGTTTTCCTTTACCATGCCATAAAGGCTGGTATGGACATGGGGATAGTAAACGCAGGGATGCTCCAGGTATATGAGGATATTCCGGTAGATCTGCTGGAAAGAGTAGAGGATGTAGTTCTCAATAGAAGAGATGATGCGACTGAGAGACTGGTAGAATTTGCAGATACAGTTAAGCAAAGTGGTAAGACCAGAACGGTAGACCTTTCCTGGAGAGAAAAGCCGGTAAAAGAAAGACTAAGTCATGCGCTGGTCAATGGCATCATAGATTATATAGAAGAAGATACAGAGCTTGCCCGACAGTCTGTAAACAGGCCGCTAGAAGTGATAGAAGGACCATTAATGGATGGGATGAACATAGTGGGAGATCTATTTGGTGAAGGGAAAATGTTCCTGCCACAGGTAGTTAAGAGTGCCAGGGTAATGAAAAAAGCGGTAGCTTATCTACTTCCCTTCATGGAAGAAGAGAAAGCGGCCAATGGAGAAAGTAGTGTCAGGAGTGGGGTGGGGAAAGTCCTTATGGCCACTGTGAAGGGAGATGTGCACGACATAGGAAAGAACATAGTAGGTGTCGTGCTCGCATGTAATAACTTTGAAGTAGTGGATCTAGGGGTAATGGTCCCCATGGATACAATACTGGATAAAGCTGTAGAGGAGAATGTAGACATTATAGGGCTGAGCGGGCTGATTACCCCTTCTCTTGATGAGATGGTCTACATAGCGGAGGAGATGCAGAAAAGAAATATGAATACCCCTCTCTTGATAGGTGGCGCCACTACTTCCCGCATACACACAGCAGTTAAAATAGCTCCCATGTATGAAGGGCCGGTTATTCATGTACTGGATGCGTCCAAGTCTGTACCTGTGGCTCAGCAGTTGATTCAAGGAGAAGAGGACGATATTCTCACCTATACAGAGAACGTAAGGGAAGAATATAATAAGCTGAGGGAAGGTCATCAACGCAGACAGAAGGAGAAATCTTACTACAATCTGGAGCAAGCCAGAGCCAATAAGTTTGAAGTGGATTGGGATCAGGGACTGCCAACCCCTCCCAACAAACTGGGCATAAAAGCCTTTAGGAACTTTGACTTACAGGAGATCAGTGGATACATAGACTGGACGCCTTTCTTCTATTCATGGGAATTGAAAGGGCGTTATCCTAAAATCTTTGATGATCCGAATAAGGGAGAAGAAGCTAAAAAGCTATTTGCGGATGCACAGGCCATGCTGAAGCAGATCATAGAAGAGAAATGGTTAACGGCACATGCAGTAGTGGGTATTTTCCCCGCTAATACTGTGAATGAAGATGATATAGAGGTCTACCTGGATGAGAGTCAGGAGGACATCATAGCTAATTTCTATAACCTTAGGCAGCAGGCAGCCAAAAGTGGGGGTTCTAATGTATGCCTTTCTGACTTCCTGGCACCCAAAGAATACGGTATTTGTGATTATATGGGAGGCTTTGCTGTAACGGTAGGGGAGGGCATAGAAACCAAGCTGGAAGAGTTTGAAGCTCAGCATGATGATTACAGTAGCATCATGTTGAAAGCATTGGCAGACAGACTGGCTGAGGCCTTTGCAGAACTCATGCATAAAAAAGTCAGGAGAGAAATCTGGGGATATGCAGCGGATGAGCAGTTTGAGAATAAAGACCTTATTAAGGAAGCCTATGACGGAATTCGTCCAGCTCCCGGCTACCCTGCTAATCCAGATCATACGGAGAAAATTACCCTCTTCAAACTGCTGGATGTAGAGAAGCATACCGGAATCAGCTTAACAGAGAATCTCGCCATGTATCCGGCCTCTTCCGTAAGCGGCTTATACTTTGCCCATCCGCAGTCTCACTACTTTGGACTGGGTAAGATCACAGAAGAGCAGGTAGC
>JBCDBC010000619.1:0-4228 GCA_039184535.1 Bacteroidota bacterium
GGAAATAGCTGAAACACATATTTCTTCTTATTACCCTTCAGAGAGAACAGAAGAATATGAAGCTTTCTTAAATAATTATGATGTTAAGCTTCAAGAAGAGAGTACGGGAAATTTTTGGTTCAAAAACAGAGAAGGAAGGGAAGTGCCTGTGAGTTTGAGTAGGAATATCATAGAGGTGTATGGTAATGCAGCCCAACAACTTATATTCAAAGATAATTCAGACAGGGCAGACGTTTTCCAAAAACTGCTGGAGGGAGAATTTGAGCTCCTAAAAGCCCAGCAGGACCTGTTGGAGGCCCAGCGCCTGGGGAATATAGGTAGTGGCGTATTGGACATTGTGAATGGGAAGGTAAACTTTACTGATCATGCTAAACAGATTTGGGGATTAGCCGCAAAGGATGAAATTAAGCTAACGGATCTTTTTAGGCAGATACATCCCTCAGATATAAAGACAGTTAAGAAGATCTATAAGCGGGTGATTTCAGCGCGCTCAGAGGAGACTATGACCATCCGCATTAAAATGCCTAATGGGGAAGATAAATACCTAAGCTGTAACCTGAAACCTTTATTGACTGATAATTTCCAGGTTCACAGGATATTTGGGACTAGCCAGGATATTACTGTGCTTAAGCAGGCGGAAACGGAGGTACGCAAAGCTTTAGAGAAAGAGACTCAGCTAAATGAGCTGCGCTCTCATTTTGTGGCTATAGTGTCCCATCAATACAGAACGCCACTCACTATCATTAGGTCTAGCGCAGACCTCATCCCTATGATAGTAGGAGACATAGGCTGGGAGAAGCTGGAAGATATCAATAGGTATGTGAAGAAGATTACCCATGAAGTGGAGAGAATGAATAGTCTTCTGGATGAGGTGCTTTCATATGAGAGTATAGAAAGAGGGGGGATTTCTTTCAGCCCGAGACCTACGGACTGTATAGGTTGGATCAGAAGGCTGGTATCCAAGTACCATGATTTTCTGGGAGATGGAAGAGGTATACAGTTACAGATTATGAGTCCTGCCTGCAGTGTTATGATGGACTCCAAACTTTTGGAGCATGCTCTTGGAAATATCATGAGTAATGCTTTAAAGTATTCTGTGGGGAATAAGGAACCTGAGTTAGAGGTCTGGAATGAGGGTTTCAATGTCTATTTCTCCATCAGAGATTATGGAATAGGGATTCCAGAGAAAGACATGCAGAACCTCTTTCACCCGTTTTTTAGGGCCAGTAATACCAAGAATATGGATGGTACCGGAATGGGACTGGCTATTTCTAAACAGCTCATAGAGCTCCATTTAGGATCTATCAGTATTTCTAATGCCTCAGATAAAGGAACAGAGGTCCTAATTAGCATTCCTTCAGGATTTCCTGCCTAGTTTTTCTCCCTTGATCTACTTGGAAAATCACAGGGCTAGGCGTAAATATGCCCTATGGGAAAGCCGTTTTGGGCCGTCATAGCTGCCTCCATCATAGCAGGGACCAGTGGGATTTTTGTCAAGTATGTTCAACTTCCTCCTACGTCCTTTTCTTTCTTTAGAGTGAGCATCCCGCTCCTAGTGGTAACAGTGATTATGTTGGCTCAGAAAATTCCTTTTTTCAGAGGGAATTATAAGTACATGTTGGGGATTTCTCTGGTGAACTCCGCCAGAATGTTCTTCTTCTTCCTTACCTACCTACTCACATCTGTAGGGAATGCCGTAGTAGCGCTCTATACCTGGCCTATATTTGCGACCATTTTTAGTGTATGGTTTTTGGGTGAATCCATTACCAGACGGCAGGTCATGTTAATTCTGTTGGCCTCGTTAGGAGTAGTAGTGGTTTCCCTGAATAAGGAGTTTTCCTTCAGTACCAATGATTTATTTGGGATAGGATCTGCTTTGGCCACAGCGGCCTTGTATGCAGCTACAGTAGTGATGTTCAAAAAGGAGATGGATAACTACCAGTGGCCTGAACTGATCTTCTACCAAAATATCGTGAGCTTTTTTGTATTCTTCCCTTTTATCCTTTTCACCAGGCCCTTTCCTACTAGTGAGCAAGTCAGTCTGGCCTCTTTACAATCTGTATTAATAGGGTTGGGTGTATTTGGTTTATTCTTCTATGGACTTAGGCACCTTAAGGCCTCCCAAGCATCCTTTCTCTCTTATTTGGAAATAGTTAGTGCCATCATTCTGGCCTTCCTGATACTAGGAGAACCTATTACCGAGAATCTCATGATAGGTGGTGGGATGATCATAGCTTCTACCCTCCTGATAAAGAAATAGGCCTATGGATGCACACATAATTCCTTCTTCTATTCTGGAGAAAGCTGAAGAACTGGTCCAGACTTGTAAAGTTCAGAGACTTAGGATAAGTCTGACTGAAAGCTGTACGGGAGGGATGTTATCTATGCTACTTACTGCTGTGCCAGGTTCATCTTCAGTTCTGGACAGATCTCTCGTGACCTATAGCAATGAGGCTAAACAGGAGCTTCTGGGCGTAAAAAAGGAAACCATGGTTCAACATGGAGCAGTAAGTGAGCAAACTGTCAGAGAAATGTTGGAAGGGCTTCTGTTACATACTACTTCTGATTTGGCTGTGGCCATTTCCGGGATTGCTGGACCGGGAGGAGGGAGTCCAGAAAAACCTGTAGGTCTGGTCTATATAGGTTGGGGGAGGAGGGGAGGTGAGATGCAGGTGAAGGCGTATCACTTTTCTGGGGACAGGCGAGAAGTGAGAATCTCCGCCTGTGAGCAAGCCATGATAAACCTGCTAGTCCTAATTTAGCGGCCTCTTTAAGTTGTAACCAAAGCCTTCTCTTGCTCCACAAAGGAAATTCCGTGTGCTTCTAATCCTTTTAACAACGGCAGGTAGATGCCTGGCTTGATGGGGATGTGGCCCCCTTTTTCCTGAATAGCTCCTGTAAGCATGGATTCAGCAGCTATCCCCAAAGGTAGTCCTACTGTCATAGACATACCGGTTTGAATGTCATCCTTACCTGTACACACCATGTGAGACTGGATCTCTTTCAGCTGACCTTCTTCCACATACTTGAACTTGTGCAGCATCACGATCATATCTTTATCAGCGGGAGTCAGACTCCACTTTTTCTTGAGAATGTGCTCTAAAATTTGTGCAGGGGTTCCTCTTTCCAGTCCTACCGGCTCCTTATCAAAAATATCCAGCCATTTTAGCCTGTACATTTCTTCCCCTTCTATGTCTAGCCCCATATAATGAGCTAATTTCAGTTCTACGGAATCTTTCGGATTGTAAAGGAGGAAGGAGTTGATGAAGTCTCTATGGGTCATTTCTCCTACTATCTCCATCTCGTAGGTGTCATCTGTAGCTCCTAACTGGACAAAGGTGTTCCAGGCTTTGCAAAAGCCAGGTCTCCTTAGCGTTCCTCTGTACATAGTTCTGATCCCCCTCAGTCCGTAAATGTCTATGTATTTCAGGGAGTCCCTATTTCCATAACCCTCAAAGTATCCATATCCGGGTATGTGGAGAATCTCAGACCTTCTGAATAACCTGTGATAAGGGATATATTTATAGGTGCCTTCCTGTTTAAACTTAACTCCACCTTGTCCTGCCAATACTACATTTCTGGGGTTCCAGGTGAATTTATACTGCCAGGGGTTGTCTTCTTTAGGGTCAGGTGCTAACAGACCTCCCGTAAATGTCTCAAAATCTAATAATTCAGCCCCTTTATCTTTCAGTCTGTTCAGGACGAGCATGGCAGACATATGGTCTATGCCTGGGTCCAGGCCGCACTCCATTAAGAATAGGTTTCCGTTCTTTTTGGCTTGTTCATCTAAGGCCTTAATTTCGGGAGCCACATAGGAGGCCGTGAGAAAATCTTTCTTGTGTTTGATACAGCAGCTAGCTGCTAATGGATGAAATCTTGCGGGTAGCATAGAGATGACCAGATCAGCCTGAGAGATCTCCTTATTGCGCTGATCTTCATCGTGGATGTTAAACTGTATGGCTGAGGTTCTGGAAGAGTCACCTAACTGAGCGGACGCTAATTCAAGGGATAGATCACAAATAGTGATGTGCCAGTCATGAATCGGAGCTTTCTCCTTCAGATAATCGATCAAGGTATGAGTAGAGCGGCCCGCTCCCAGAACCAGAATTTTTTTCATTGCCAATAGCTTTGAGGCGAATATATGTAGGCTTGATGAATTTACACTTAGAGACTGTTTAAAAAACTTATGTAGAAAAGAGAAGGGAACCAGTTAGTAGGTTAATTTTAA
>JBCDBC010000620.1:0-4221 GCA_039184535.1 Bacteroidota bacterium
AAATTATCAATTTTTCTCAATGAGAAATTCTCGTATAATTCGTCTTGTTAGGTTACTAAGTGCCGCAGAATTAAGGAAGTTTGTTCAGTTTGTAGAATCTCCATTTTTTAATCAAAATGAGAAATTGCTCAAAATGGCAAGGATCATTCACGAATCCGCACCTGATTTTGGTGAAGCCAGTTTGAAAAAAGAGCGAGTTTTTAAGTTGATTTATGGAGAAGCTGCTGTTTATGAGGAACAGAAAATTCACGACCTAGTTTCCCTTCTACATAGGCTTTTTGAGAAATACCTAACCATTCAACAAATAGAAAAAGACCCTATTACCCAAAACAGGTATTTATTGACAGCTTTGGCTGATAGAAATGAAGGAGATCATTTTAAAAGAGTTTATAAATCTACCCTTAAAAAATTGGGTCAGAAGAAACATGAAATTCCTATGTATCATTTACAGGAATTTTTGTTAGAAGAACAAGTGGCCGTTTTTGCTCAAAAAAATGGGAAGTATAAGGAGGCCAACACCTCTTTAGGAAAGTTGGTTAAGGAACTGGATATATTTTACCTAGTTGAACGCTTAAAGTATGTAATTGAAAAAATTAATAGGCAGCAGGCATTACAATCATCCCCTGAGACGGAAGAGTTCGATTTCTTCCATCAAATGATCAAGGAACTGGACCGTGATATGGTTCTAAAGGTTCCCATAGTTAAGATCTATTTGCAGGTTTATCTGATGCTCACAGATTTTGAAGTTGAAATCTATTTCACAGACCTGATAAGCTTACTGGATACCCATGCTGAAGAGATTTCCCCTCATGAACTTTTTGCCGTGTATTCTCAAGCACAGAATTACTGTATTAAGAAAGTCAATTCTGGAAAAAGAGAGTTTTTGGAAAGTCTTTTCGCGATTTATCAAAGCATGCTAGACAGAGGGTTGCTAATCCGTAATGGATTTATGCATCAGCATGTGTATAAAAATATTACCTCTAATGCCCTATATTTACAGAAGTATGAGTGGACGCTGGAGTTCCTGAATACCTATAAGCGGAAATTACCCCCAGATCAGCAAGAAAATGCCTATGCATATAATCTGGCTAACTATCACTATGAACAAAAGGAATATCGTGAGGCCATGCAATTGTTACTTCAGGTGGACTTCCCTAACTGGCGTTATCATTTAGGAACCAAATCCATGCTTCTGAGAATCTATTATGAGTTGAGAGATGAAGATGGGTTAAACTACCTGATTCAAGCACTCAAGGTGTATCTTCACAGGCATAAGGAAATCCCGAAATACCAGTCCCAGAATCACCTAAATTTGATGCGTTTCAGCCAAAAAGCGCTTCTCCTGCACACCAATAAACCTTTTATCAAAAGCAGTGAATTTTATAAAAGAATAATAAAATTGCGTGATAAGGTTACCTCCACGCCAGGAATAGCTTATGGAGGTTGGTTACAGCAAAAAGTGAAGGAACTCGAAGAACTCATCCCACAAGAAAATGTACCTGCTAACTCTTAGGATAGTTGGGATAGCGCATCAAGCAGGGAACGAGCTTCTTCTACAGAGTTCACCTTGTAGTTAGCCTCTGTCCTATCAAGCCCCACTTTGATGGTATACGCCTCGGCCGGAACCGCTTTAAAAGTATCCTCATCAGTGTGGTCATCTCCTATGGCCAGAATAAAATCCCATTCTCCTTTATTTAACCAAAGGGCAGCGGCTTTCCCCTTGTTGACACCAGCGTTCCTTACCTCCACAACCTTATTACCTTCCAGTACCTGTAAGTTGTGGTTAGAGGTATAATATATAAGTTCTTCTCTGATCTCGCGTACACGATTTACACCTAATTCATTATCAATCTTTCTGTAATGCCAGGCTAAGGTATAATCCTTTTCTTCTATAAAAGAACCAGGCGTACGCTCTACCAGATTTTCTAGGATAGGCATAATGGTAACCTTCCAGTTATCCATAACGCCTTCATTCAGCTTCCAGTCCTTCCCATCCCATAGCCAAACCCCGTGTTCCGAGACCATCTCTATGCCAGTATCTTTAAACCACTCTCCCAGCGTATACCTGTCTCTACCACTGATGATAACTGCTTTAGTATGAGACTGACTTAGTAGTCTTTCTACAATACCACGAAGTTCTTCATCTGGGAATGCCTTTGTGGGATCATTCTTAAATCCTACGAGGGTACCATCATAGTCCAGTAGGAGCAACCTGTTCTTGGCTGACTGATAATGTTTCTTAATCTTCTCAAGGTCTTGCTCCTTCAGAAGCTTGGTTTTTCTGTCCTGTTGCAATTTACCTACCTCCATTTGTTGTTGAATGAAACTTTGGGCCCAGTTCTTGACATTGTACTTTTTAAGCTTCTTCTGCATCTCCTTCAATGCATGCGACTGGTCTTCTTCTGGCATTTCTAGTGCTTGTTCTAATGCAGCTACGATCTCGCTCTGATCATTAGGATTAATGATAATGCCTTCAGACATTTCGGTAGATGCCCCTGCCATCTCACTTAGTATCAGCACGCCTTTCTGGGAAGCCTCCTTACTGGCTACAAACTCTTTGGCCACCAGATTCATGCCGTCTCTTAAGGGAGTAATCAGGGCAATATCTGCTGTCCTGTACATGGCCATCAGGCTGAAAAAAGGAAAAGAACGATAGTAGTATCTTATGGGAATCCAGTCAAACGTACCAATTTCTCCGTTGATTCTCCCTACCAGGTTATCAATTTCATCCTTTAGTTGCTGATACTGGTCCACATTGGAGCGGGAGGGAACTACTACCAGTATGAGTCCTACCTTGGCGTGGTATTGAGGATTTTTACGGAGAAAGTGTTCATAGGCCTTTATCCTTTGAGGAATTCCTTTAGAATAATCTAATCTATCAATGGAGATAATCAATTTCCTGTTGAACTTCTCTTTATAGTTCTGGATGAAGGCAGCCTCTTCTTTTACTTTCGCGGGAACATTAGCCTTCATGTCTGGATGGGCATACTTATCATAGTCTATGCCCATAGGGAACACATCTACATTGATGATT
The DNA here is from genome assembly GCA_039184535.1 of Bacteroidota bacterium. Taxonomy (GTDB): domain Bacteria; phylum Bacteroidota; class Bacteroidia; order J057; family J057; genus JBCBKZ01. The sequence goes on from JBCDBC010000620.1 coordinate 3,035, forward strand.
CTATTCTCCAGATATAGATTTCCGAAGTCGTGTTCCACCCCTGTAATTCTGTAAACAGAACTCAGGAAGTGGCGCATATAGCCAAAGGTGTGAAAGCCGATCTGGTCTGCTCCCAGTATTCCCCTGAGAATGGAATCACGCCAGGGTAGGGTTCTGAAAATCTCGTAGGAAGGGAAGGGGATATGCAAAAAAAATCCGATAGACAGATCGGGAATTTTTTCTCTAAGCATGCCTGGTACTAGCATGAGCTGATAGTCCTGCACCCATACCATATCTCCCTCTTGCACATTCTCAATGACCGTATCTGCAAATTTCTGATTTACCTCCTTGTAGGAGTTCCAGAGGGTATCATTGTACACCGTGTACTGTGGAAAGTAGTGAAAGTGCGGCCAAATGGTTTTATTACTAAATCCTTCATAGAATAGCTCCACATCTTCCTGTGTGAGAAAGACGGGGACCATGCCGTCATCCTTAAATTTTTTAGAAATGGAGCCCCTGACCTCCGGGTCTGTTACTGCCTGGCCTGGCCACCCTATCCAGATTCGTTGATTTTCCTCTGAGTCCAGAGAATTTAAGCCTGTAGCAAGTCCACCTGCAGAGGGGTAGAAGATAAGTTCCCCGTGCTTCCTGTTAATGGTGATCGGTAAGCGATTTGAGACGATGACTATTCTTCCCATACGCACCCAAATTACTATCCATAGAGAGTAATCCAAAGTTAAATTGGCCTTTTCGAATTAAGTAAGGGAAGATTTGATGTTTGTTTATCAAATTTTATGATCTAGTAAAACATACTCAAGCCATGAAATATTCGTATGGCTACTTCACTGGCTTTATTCCTACGATTTTATGTAGTTTTGAGGCATGAGAATTCATTTTATCGCTATTGGAGGAAGTGCAATGCACAATTTAGCAATTGCTTTACACCAAAAAGGATACCAAGTTTCTGGGAGTGATGATACCATTCACGACCCTTCAAAATCAAGATTAGAAAAATATGGTTTATTACCAAAAGCATTTGGATGGTTTCCAGAAAAAATTAGTGCTAATTTGGATGTTATCATTCTAGGAATGCACGCAAAAATAGATAATCCTGAGTTGCTAAAAGCACAAGAATTAAAACTCAAAATTTATTCCTATCCTGAGTTTTTGTATGAGCAATCAAAAGATAAAACTAGGGTTGTTATTGG
>JBCDBC010000621.1:0-4219 GCA_039184535.1 Bacteroidota bacterium
ACAGACGAAGTGAGTCTTACCTTAGGCTTACATGTATACGAGAGTGATCCTACACCCAATAAACTTCCCTTCCAGGAGCGTATGTACAAAATCCAGAAAGATCTGGTGGAGAATGACGGAAGAAAAGGAAAGAAAGCAGGTGCCGGATTCTATGATTACCCTGAGAAAGGGAAAAAGAAGCTTTGGCCTGGTTTGAAGGAGAAGTATAATTCCAATCTGGATACCCTGGATAAAGAGACTGTAGGTAAGCGTATCCTACACCGCCAGGCATTGGAAAGCTATCGCTGTCTGGAAGAGGGCGTGCTACGTTCCACCATGGACGGAGATATTGGCTCAATCCTGGGATGGGGCTTCCCTATCTATACAGGTGGTGCGCTCTCCTACATAGACTATGTAGGTATGAAGCAGTTCATTGCTGACTGTGATGACTTCGAGAACCGTTTCGGTGTGAGATGGAAGGTGCCCGATAGCCTAAGAGCCATGGCAGCGGCAGGTATGTCTATCCATGAATTCGGAAAGCAGCCAGCTACGGCTTAATAGTCTGAAATTAATTTGATTTATCTCATCCCGGTGGGCCTGAAGCGGATTGCTAGTAGGGTCGGCCGGGATCTCTTATGCAAAGGGTGAGACCCCGGCTGACCCTCTGTCCATACCCAATTTCCCACCGGGCTGATAGATATAAACCCACTTATATAAAACTACTACTCCATGGGACCTTTAGCAGGAATCAAAATCATAGAAATGGTAGGCCTTGGGCCGGGCCCTTTTGCCGGTATGCTACTGGCCGACATGGGTGCAGATGTGGTACAGGTAGAGCGCAAGTCTGGCGGAATGATGCCGGCCTTTAACCGTAGAGGAAAGCGATCCATCGCGCTTAACCTGAAAGAGGCTGAGGATGTGGAACTCTTGTTAAAGCTGGTGGAGAAGGCTGATGCCCTTTTTGAAGGATTCCGTCCTGGGGTGATGGAGAAGTTTGGCGTAGGACCGGATGTATTGCTAGCCAGAAATCCCAAGCTAGTCATCGGGAGAATGACAGGCTGGGGCCAAACAGGTCCCTTGGCACATGCTGCTGGTCATGATATCAACTATATCTCCCTTACGGGTGTACTCAAAGCCATCGGCAAGAAAGGGGATAAGCCTACTATTCCGCTGAATCTCATAGGGGATTATGGAGGAGGAGCCATGTTTTTGGTGATGGGACTGTTGGCGGCTTTACTGGAAACCCAAAAATCTGGCAAAGGGCAGGTGATAGATGTGGCCATGACGGATGGTTCCGCCATGCTGATGTCGCTTTTCCATTCGCTCCATAGTATAGGGCTATGGTCTACAAATCAAGGCCAGAACATGTTAGATGGTGGAGCTCACTTCTATGAAGTGTATGAGACCAAGGACGGAGAGTACGTCTCCATAGGTTCCATAGAACCTCAGTTTTATATGTTGCTCATGCAGAAAATGGAGTTACCACCTGAATTCTCTGCTCACATGAATGCTAAAAAATGGCCAGAACTCAAAGAGCAACTCACGGCCATCTTCAAAACCAAAACTCGTGATGAGTGGTGCGAACTTATGGAAGGGACAGATGTCTGTTTTGCCCCTGTTCTCGACTATATGGAAGCTCAGCAACATCCCCACAATGTAGCACGAAATACCTACATAGAGGTAGATGGTGAAACCCAGCCTGCTCCTGCCCCCAAGTTCAGTAGGACTGTTTCAGAAGTACAGCATGGTGCCCATAAAACTGGTGCGGATAGAGAAGATGTGTTGAAGGATTGGGGGGTAAGGAAGAATTGAAGTTACACTGGCCAATTTTTAGGATCAGCTTGTTGAGGCAATATTCTAAGAATGAGAATGTGGCTCTCATGCTCACGTATTGAATAAAAACAGTGATAGGCTAAGCGTTTTGACAGTTTCATTCTGATGGCTCTGATTCCATTTGAAAGAGGAGCCCATCTTTCTGGATAGAAACTAACTTCTTCGAGCTTTTCTATCAAGAGGTTACGGAACTTTCGAGGTAAGTCAGTATGTATTTCTGATAAGTACGGGAGAATATTCTCGATATCCTTTAGTGCCTTAGGCTGAAATTGTAAGGTGTAGCTCATTAATCAGCCTGAGATTCAAATTGTTCAACCTTGGCATCTACCTCTTTCCAGAACTCCTCATCGGATAGAGTTTGAACTTTTCCATCTTCTACTTCCTTAAGAGCTTGAGAAGCAAGATCAATTTGCCAATCGGGAATTGGCGGCTCTCCTTCTTGCTCTTCTTTCCTCAATTCTTCTGCTAATACGGCTAAAATATGCCATTTTTCAGATCTGGGAAGTGCTAATATTTTATTGATTAATTCTGCCATTGTAATAGTAATATACGGAAAATCTTATAGATGGGATCAATTTAGAGTAAGGATAAAAACTACTGTAAGAATCCAATACGAAACTCTTCTCTTGAGAATGAATTCCCTAAATTGATTAATGGTCTTTACTTCTAGGAAATAAAAATTTTCCAAAATACTCCACTTATATACAGCCAGGCAATGCTAAAAAGGATGTGAACGCCTGTTTCAAAAGCTTTTCCTTTCCATAGTTTGGGAGAATAGACAAAAAACTGCATGAAAAGGCGTATGGACCAGAAAATGGCTAGACCTAAAGAAATGATCTTCCCTAGTGAAGTAGAGATAAGTTCAGGTCCAGAGGTTACGCATAGCAAGCCCATCAAGAATACAGTAAGTCCAATGAAGAAGGTATGAACATGCATCATCTGCCGATTGACCAGGCTAAGGGAGGCTAACTCCTCCTTCCAGTTGAAATACCGAGGGAAGATCACATGGACGATGGCCAGGAGAATCAGTGATACGCCTATAATGTTAAGGTGTGTTTCCATGATGTGATAGTATAAAAGTGCTGATAAATGGAGTAGTCTTTATTTCTTCTCCTAGCCTAAGCCCAGCTTGTTTGAAGGTGTTCTCCCAAACCGATTTAGCGTGGAAGTGGAAGAATCCCATGTTGTAAGCCAAGAAGTTAGGCAGATCTCGAAGGTGCTCTGTTACAATTATTTGACCCTCTGGAGTACTGACCCGCTTTAGTTCTCGGAAAAATGTGACTCTTTCCTTTTCATCTCTGATTTCATGTGCAGACAGGAAAGCCACTATGATATCAAAGCTATTGTCAGCAAAGGGTAAGGAATTAGTCTCTACTTTGATGGTGTTAGCTGAAGGAGGATAAGCCTTTCTGGCTCTCTTTATAGATACTTCTGTGTGTAATTCTGGATTAAAGAAATCGCAGATAGTTAGCTTGCCATTAGGGAATTTAGATTTGAGAATAGGACTGATTTCATCGAAGCCTGCATGAATATTAAGAATACTTTTGAGGCTTGAAGTCGGCAGAAAGTTAAGCTGATAAAGATCAGATGCATCATAGACATAGCAGGAAACCATTAGGGTGATTAGGAGACTTACTACCCCTAGTATAGAACCCCATTTGGCGATAGTGTAGAGAGGTCCCGGCAGAAAGGGGAGAAGGAAGGATACAATACCCAGTCCAACTAAAGCTACAAGGTAGAAGTGCCAGTTAAACCGAATGATGTTGATTACCCCTAGAAAGGGAGATCTTGTTGTTTCCATGGTGCTAGTTTTCCTTTTTCCCAATGGTAAGGGATGTTACGTATCTCAAAAGCAGAGGCTAGGCGGATATTTGGTAGATTCAACTGCTCAAGAAAGCTGATTTGATATTCAGAGATATTAACGGGTTGAGGCTTCCAGCTTTGACGGATTCCCCTAATGATGAGCACTTGATTAGGTTCCTTCAGCCAGCTAAAGGTGTGGGGTAGGGGACCCGCAAATCTCCTTGCCTCTTTCCAATCCTTAAAAGGTGAGCCTTCAGGAAGACTTACGACACTATCTGTTTCATCTGTCCTAATGTTGAAACCTGATCGGGTGGACTGAATAGTATTTTCTGACTGCTGTATGTCCGTGGTGGTATATTGATAATGCGTAAATATATTTCCCAATACTTCCATTCTCCTCTTATTGGTCTCTGACTTGAGGATGTAAAGCCCTCTGAGTCTTTTTCCTTCCTGGGTGGTAAATCTGACAAAGATCCGGTAGCCAATGAGGAAAAAGTCAATTCCCATCCACCTAGGGAACCCTCTTGGCCTGAGATCTTCAGTCTGTACCAAGGCCACGGCTATGAAGGCCCATGTATCCTGAAACGTATCCAGACGCAGGCAG
>JBCDBC010000622.1:0-4218 GCA_039184535.1 Bacteroidota bacterium
GCTTTGTCGTATTCTCCTAGCTGCTTATAGATATTGGCTATTTCGCTACTAAAGGCATATTCTCTTTTAAGCTTTTTAGCTCCTTGCAGGTAAGTTGCGAGCGCATATTCCAGTTTCCCTCTTTGGTAGAGATAAGACCCTATCTGGATGAAGTTCCCTTCTGAGGCCATCACTTTCTCTATAACCTCATCATACAATTTCTCTGCCTGCTTGAGGTTTCCTGTCTTTTCAAGAAGACCCGCCTTCATAATAGGGAGAATGACTAGGTCTTTATGCTTCCTGACAGACTTATCCAGAAATTTGATGGCTTCATCAAACTCACCTAGTGCCTCATAGCTTCCTACTATTCGGGTGAGATTTTTCTCAGAAGGATCATTTTTAACCAGTTTTTGGTAAAGTTCCAGGGAAGATTCAAATTCTCCACCAAGGAAATATTGATCTGCCAGGGCTGCTTCCTGGTCTATCTGGGAAAAAAGTAGAGAGGTGCCTATCAAAGAGAAAAAGAGAAGGCAGGAAAGAAATCTTGTCATATACATTAGAACGGGATAAGGTTCAATAAGTTAAGACCTTTCAGACTGGAAAATCAATCTGAAAGGTCAAAAATTCAAACAGTATGTCTTATATGCTCGTCCTTTTGTAGTCTGACTGGTAAATTATTGACCTACCATCTTCCCATACTCCCCGGAAGTCATTAGGTCGGCATCCGTTGTAGAGCCGGTAATCTCTATCTTGATCATCCATCCATGCCCGTAAGGGTCCTCATTTACTAACTCTGGTTTCTCTTCCAGCTTGTCATTTACTTCCATGATACGACCTGATACAGGTAGATAGAGATCGGAAACAGTTTTTACAGCTTCCACAGTTCCGAAGATATCATTACGGTCAAGCGTCTGGCTTAGCGTTTCTATTTCAACGTATACAATGTCTCCCAGCTCAGTTTGGGCAAAATCAGTAATGCCGATAGTAGCAGTATTCCCGCTGTCATCAATGCGGATCCATTCGTGCTCTTTGGTATATAGGAGTTCAGCAGGTAGATGCATAATAAAAAATAAGAGGGTCTATAAAATGTGGCGCAATATACACCTTTTTTAATAGATAAACAGGTGGTTTTCAGGGATTTTTCACCGAAATGTAGAGGTAATTTATTCGCCTTAAGTAGCTGGATACACGATGCATCCTGTCTCTACATAGTTATTTTCTTCTACCTAAGGTCCCACTATTGAAATAGTGGCCTCATGGTCAAGATTGAACCTTCTGTTTCAGCTGATGAAGAATTTTAAGGGCAGATGAATCCACCCCCACATTGGGGTTAATTAGTTAGGATAACTTTCTACTATGGCAAATCCACCACTCACTAGCTCCATAGGAGCCAAACCCCACTAGCCCGTCAGGGCGAAAAATTAGGGTGCCGTAGGTACCCAACCTATGGCTATCATCTAATCGCTTGTCTGCACAATTCCACGAAAGCCCTCATATTGGTAGGGAGATGGGCATTCCCCAATATCCATGAACGGTTTGCCTGGACCATTTTCTCCTTAATAGCATCCATCTGTTCCAGAACCGCCAGTATATGCTTCTTTAGACCATGCACATCAAAAGGTTCCACCACAAATCCATTTTCTCCATGAAGGATGAGCTCTTGGTGAGCAGGGATATCATTCACTATGGGTAGCGCCCCTATATACCTGCCTTCACTCAATGCGTTAGAATAGCCATCATAGACAGGAGCAGAAATGAAGACATCTACCAGATTCCACAGGGCACATACCTCCTCCCTTGGAATGAGGTCCCATGCGATGTACAGGTTAGGATACTTAGCTTCCAGCGCTTTCCCCTTTTCTATGATGCTGGAAGAAATGCTATAACCGGCAGAAAAGAGAATGTATTTCACATCCTGAGAACCTTCCTTGAGGAGCTCCGCTACTGTATCCAAAATGAGTTCTCCCTGATAAATAGGCTTTAAGCCTCTGGGACTTAAGACTACTCTTTGGTTCGGGAGAATGCTATATTTTGTTCTGAGTTCCTCTAGCCGTTCATCTGAAACCTGAAATAGATCTTCCTCTATGCCCCACCTATTAAGGTGAACTTTCTCTTCAGTTATCCCGAACCAGTCTCTGACCGCATAGACAAGCTGGAGATTATCTCCTGTAATGAATTCAGAATGCTGAAGAGCTCGCTTGACCAGTCGTCTAAATATGGGCTGCTTGATGGCAGAGGTGATTTTCCCTGTTAGGCTAAGGGCTTCCACCTGACCCCATAGCTGCTGTAGCGGAATATCTCTCCCTATGCCCTTGGGTGGGTACTCAAAGATATCGGCGCCCATGGCTATGCTGCCCATAGGCCTAAAGCCGGATCTATCAGCCCATACGCCATAAGGGGTGATGTTGATGGGATTGGCGATGTCTACCTGATGTGCTTCAAGGGCTATTCTAAGACGTGTACCAGATAGGAGAAAGCTTAGGTAGGAGGGTTTACCGTCTTCCCCTAAAACGGGTGGGATGTACACACAGGGCACATAGCCCAGCTGATAGCTGGAAAAGCTGAAGACAGTTACCTGCACGCCCGTTTCCAGTAGTCCCTTGGTCCACTTTTGGGTATGGAAAGACCTGGGGTCCGCTATGACGCCTATATGCATATGGGCGAAGGTAGGGAGGAATTCCGTTACAGGACAGGAGTCCTATAATTAATTTCTGAACAAGCAGGAGCTTGCCCAGTACTCAATTGAGGTAGATTGTGTTGACGGCATAGGAATTCATAGATATGGAATTAGGGACAATGCATCCATTGTCCTTACGGTTGATGAGCTTAGAAAGAAAAAAGCTCCGAGCCTAAACCCTGAGCTTTTTTTATGATATATGTTTCTTCTAGAAGTTCTTCGCCAAGGTCGTGGTGAAGAATGGTGCTTGTAGGGTGTTGTCATCTACGCCCCATGCGAGGTCTAGTCTTACGGAGAAGACAGACAGGTTAGTCCGTAGACCTGTTCCGAATCCGAATAGGAAGGGGCTCTTCAGGGTCTGTAGCTGCACTACTACCGGATTAGATCCTACGATCTGTGTATCTGTCGGCTTTTTGGTAGAGAATGGATTTCCCTGATCCCATACCGTACCTACATCAAAGAAGGGAATGAATTCCAGGTTGTAGAGGGCAGAAGAGTTAAGGTGCTGCTTAAGTAGTCTACTGAGTGGGATTCTCAACTCGAAGTTGGTCATCACATAGCGGGACCCATTTCTCGCGAAGAAATCAAACCCTCTGTTAGGCATCAGAAACTCCTGGAACATGAAGTCATACAGATCCGGCGAAACATCTATAAATTCTATTCTGTCGTTATTATTCTCTTCAAAGGAGACTGGAAGGATGAGGTTCTCTATCCCTCCCAGGTAAAACTGCTGACGGTCATCATTCTCTGCTGTTCTATTCTCCGCGAAACTGATCCCCACTCTCACCTGAGAAGCCAGTACGATCTTATCAAAGAGTTCCACATAATGTTTTGCATGGAACTGAGCCGTTTGGAACCTAAGTCTGGATTCCGTGATGGAGTAGTAGTTATGTAGAGCCAGTTCTGCTTCTACTCCTTTATAGGCAAAATCCTCCCGCATCTGCACATTATTGTAAGAGATTCTGGCAGTAGCTCTGGCCACGTCTGCCTCATCATCCAGAAGGTTAGGACGGATCAGCTTGAGGTCCGTACGAGTAATGCGATGGTAGCCTAGTTCCAATCCTGCTGACAGGTAGCGGTTGATGGGGTAAGTTACGCCTGCATTAGCCTGAAAGTGTTCAAACTGGAAGTTGAGGGTATCCAGTCCCTGACGGTTTAGCGGTTCCAGGTCATATTTTCTCCCCTGATTTTTCAGTTCCAGGTGGAAATCAGGTCTGTACTTTAGGTACTAATATTTCAGGGCTATGTCTCTATTCGTGAATTTGATGTATGGATTGAGGCTGAGACTGAGGCGTTGGTTATCCATCATATCCGAGAAACTTACCCCTAAATCTAGTCCATATCCTGCTACTGGATCATAAATGATGCCTAACTGAAGGGCATCTGTCTGCCAACCTGATGCAGCAGTATAGGCCTTGGACACTTCTACCTCTGCCAGTTCAGGCTTCGTATTCTCTCCAAAGACGGAATTTATGACTGCATTATTGGCCCTTTTGACCAAGGCCAGTGGAACGGGAGTAGTTACAGCTTAAGGGCCATCTACATATTAAAATAGTTAAAAC
>JBCDBC010000623.1:0-4215 GCA_039184535.1 Bacteroidota bacterium
AGTAGTAATAAGAATTTTTTCATTTGCTGTAATTAAGTGAGTTTACCCTATAGACAAATGACCCTCTTCATTTTGGACATGAGAATAAAAAAAAATTGAAATTCCAGAAAAATAGTGGATTACTCCCTATTAATTGATAGTCATTTGTGTGTTGGGGTGAACGAACGCGGGGAGGAGGGCCCACGGAAAGGCCTTGGTTTGTTCGTTCTTGTTTTTTGCTTCGTTTTCAACAAGGAAAATGAAGAAGATTACCTGAGGAGGAACTACATATCATCCTTTCAACAACATCTCTATGTCTAAGAGAAGCTTTACAAGTGCTACGTCGCCTTCCGCGGCCTTCCATATCAGCCCTGTGCCCTTCTTTTTGGCAGTCGCCCCAAAAAGAAGAAAAAACGCTTTGTCCCTCCAATGCAACTCTGCAATCCTCCCACAACCAGTGGAGGAACGGCCAGCCCTACTAGTTAGATTATAAATGCTTTATTACAATTCCTACCCTTCACATAGACCGATAGATGGGAGATAAAAGAACTAAATGTGTAAAAGGAAATTTGCTAGAAGAGGGTTCCCTGACTAAATAAGCCGTATAGCTCCGCCTTGATTTTATTGATGATGATGCCAAGATGCTCGGCGTCATCCTTGAAATTGAGCTGGTCTATGGAGAACTCCATCTTCTTGCCATATTTATAGCTTCCATACCAGTCATCATAGCGGACATTTAGGCGCTTGAGGTAATCCAGACGGATAGAATCCTCATATTCGCGTCCTCTATTCTGGATCTGATCTACCAATGTAGGTATGCTTCCTCTCAGATAAATGAGGAGATCTGGTGGTTCTACGAGATCAGCTATGGTCAGGAAAAGCTGTTTGTAGGTTTCAAAATCGCGGGAGGTCATCAGTCCCATAGAATGCAGGTTAGGCGCAAAAATCTGGGCATCCTCATAGATGGTCCTGTCCTGGATCACATTCTTTTTTTGCTGCTGTATGTCTATGATTTTTCTGAGGCGGGAGTGAAGAAAAGAAACCTGGAGGTTAAATGACCAACGAGGCATATCCGTGTAGAAGTCCATCAGGTATGGATTCTCTTCATTATCCTCAAACATGGTTTGGAAGCCGAAATATTTGGATAACAAGACGGCCAAAGTGGTTTTCCCTGCCCCTATGTTACCGGCGATAGCAATATGCATGAAATACTAAGATTGGGTATGAAAAGGCTCTCCCATGTCTTCTCTACGATGAAATATACACTTTATTTTTATATCCCAATCTTTTACGCAGCCTGTTCAATACTCCTGAAGCTACTTCTCTTGCTCTTCCAGCACCTTTCTGGAGTTCTTCATCTATCAGATGCTTATTCTCCATGTAGTAATTATACTTCTCCCTTTATTCCTTGAAGGTCTCTTTTATCAATTCCAGTAAAGCCGTTTTGGCATGTCCGTATCCGTAGTTTCCTCCCAGATAGTTCTTCCTCATTTGAGCAATCTCCTCTTCGCTAGCAAGCAGGCTGTACAAGGCAAACACATTACAGGTATCCGGATTCTTGGGCTCCTCTAAAGGGATAGAATCTGTTACGATCTTCATGACCTGTTTTTTCAGCTTTTTGTCAGACTGAAAAATGACAATGGTATTATCCCTGGATTTGCTCATCTTCTCCCCATCTATTCCCGGAACGATCATTACCTTCTCATCTATCTGAGGCTCTGGAACCACCAAACTATCTTCCCCATAGGTGTTATTCACTGCTACGGCCAGATTACGGGTATATTCCAGGTGCTGCTTTTGGTCCTTCCCTACCGGTACTATGTCCGCATCATACAGAAGGATGTCTGCTGCCATCAAAACAGGATAGGTAAAAACCCCTGCATTTACCTGCTCCATTCTATCTGCCTTATCCTTAAAAGAGTGCGCCAACTTCAAGCGACTGTAGGGCATGAAGCAAGTCAAATACCAACTTAGCTCTGCTACTTCTGGCACATCTGACTGTCTGTAAAAAATGGTCTTGTCGGTATTCAGTCCACATGCTAACCATGCGGCGGCGGTAGTGTAGGTGTTTTCTTCTAATATTTCCCCCTCCTTAATAGCCGTGAGAGAATGCATATCTGCTATGAAGAGAAAGGAAGAATTTTGAGTATCCCTGGAAAGCTCAATTGCAGGAAGAATAGCTCCCAGTAAGTTCCCTAAATGGGGAACACCCGTGCTCTGAATGCCTGTTAAAATACGTGCCATAACCCTAAATGTCTTAATCAGCACGAAGGTAGAAAAAAAGAAGATTAAGGAAAGAACGAGCTAGCTAACTGATAAAATAATTCTCTCTTGTTGCGAAATAAAGACTCAAGACATTCTCCTGGCAGCTCGTCTAAGCGGCAAAAACAGTCTTACCGCTTTTAGAGAATAAGCGATATACTTCATAGGGGTCTCATAGCTCATGAAGAAAAGCCTGGATCTCCTCAACCACAATGGCAAAAACCTATTCAGCCATAAAAGATTTCTAATGGAGGCAAAATAGACCCCCGGCCAGTCATCCTTAAATTCTGGATGTGGTACTGGGATAACTTTATTCCGATGCTGATCACTAAGGCTTGACAACTCCAGTCTGGCAATAATGGCCGAACTAAAGACCTGTTGACAGAATATGACTGCTTGGAGGGTAATCTCTTTCCCTGAAAATATAGGTTTAGGGGTCCTTTTGGCGAGCCCGTCAGCTGTGCAGTTTACGAACAGCGTTCCCTCCGTATAAGGAGTGGTTCCCTTTTGGAGCTGGATTTCAGATTTGGTGATTCTCTCAATTCTGCCTTGTCTGATGATGTGCTTTATGCGTTGGAGCTGATGGAGTTCTGATTCACTCACGGTAGCACATCTCCATTTGGTAGGGAGAATGGTCTTATCCAGCCGGAGAATGCCTCCTTTTTTCTCCATTTCCAGAAACACATCATCTGGCTTGGAAGCATTTACCATGATATCTGCATGGGTCAGCAACTCCTTGGTAACGAGTCGAATGTAAGTATGAGAACGATTAAAGAGCCATGCATCATTAGGAGCTACCCAGCTTATACTGTCCGGATCTACGCCTTTCTCAAGAAGAAAGAGGACGGCATCCATACCCGTCTTACCATTACCTATGACACAAAACTTCTTCCACTGGCTATGGATGGTCATCAGATCATTCAGAGGAACGAGAGGCACCCCCTCATCAACCGTAAATTTGGGCGCATGCGTAGCCGGGACTTCTACCTTCATATAAGAAGCATCTACCAGCTTACGCCTTACCGTTATCTCAGTAATATTCTCAAGCTCGTCCAGAGGCGCAATTTGATTGTTTCCAAAGTACTCGTGTGCTGGATAAAAGTGTACTCTGCCGCTAGCGCGGAATTTCTCATACACATTCTGGTAATAGCTTAGGATCTCTTCTTTTGAAGACAGATCAGTTCCTCCGCTTCCTAACTTCTGCGAATTCACCCCATAGAAGGCCGCAGGCTGGTGTAGCCTGACATATTCATAAGCATCCAGCCAATGCCCGCCAAAAGCTTTCCGTCTGTCAACCAGGGTAACTGTTAGCTTATCATTACGAGAAAAAATCTCATCTGCAAAGGCTACGCCCATAGCCCCGGCACCTATGATGAGATAATCTGTTTCAATTGACATAATGGGTTCCTCTCTGTAATAGTCCAGCGACCAAAAATCTTTTTAACAATATTCACCCCAATTAAATCTTACTAGCTTGGGGTTTAAACCCCAAGCTAGTAAGATTTAAACACTGGTAAAGGCATAGTTAATTAATCTAACCTGCTGCTATTTATGCTTTAATCCCCCTTATCTTTCTTTCGCCATGCTGAAAGCTTCCCTGGCGATGATATAGGCAGCTACTAGCGTAATGAAGGCAAATACAAAGGCAGGTAATAAGCCTACCACGCCTGCTATACTGGTTTCTCCCAGTTGATTATCCCCAAAGGTTAAGGCTCTATGCCCCCCAGCCATTAACCCACCCCAGTAAAAAAGGGTGTTGGCATATCCCGCTCCTATGAGCATCCAAAAGAGTTGGTTAGAAGGCTTCTCTGCCATTTTCATCAGGTGGATCAGTACAGCTACGGCGTAAATCAAGAGTGCATTCATCAGGCCTCCTGCATGTGCGCGTGCCCAGGCAGCACTATCTCCCGGCAGGTCAAAGGGAAGTATTTGGGTAGGGTATATTTCGAAGCCGCCTATGAGGTCCATAACCAG
>JBCDBC010000624.1:0-4211 GCA_039184535.1 Bacteroidota bacterium
CATAAACTTGTACCACTGGTACAAGTCAAGCTTAAGAAGGATTGAAGTATTCTTAATCCTGAATCATTTTTTATCGTAAGAAAAAAGAATAAAGATATTAGTTGGGGAGAAGATAGGCATGGAATATCTGACTATAAAATCACAAAAAATTCCTTACGTAGTGAAGCGGGCAGAGAAACGGTACAGAGTGAGTATCCGTTTCGCAAAGGATTCTCAATTGCTGGTCATAGAGAGCCCTGATGGTACCCTGAGTGAAGAAGTGAGAAACTTTGTGGAAGCTAAGTCCTCATGGATTAGCAGGCAGTATCAACGCAGAAAATCTTACCATCAGCAGAGAAGGACGTTTCTGGATAATTTCAGTCTCATAGGAGAAATTCCCTATCTAGGCATCATGCACAAAGTCCAGTTTCTCCCCAGTGTAAAAACCAGGGTTGAATACACACCGGGTAAGCTTACCATATATGTAAGAGAGAAGGATATCAAGCATGGAGAAAAAGCTCTGCTCCAGTCAGCCCTCATAGCAAGGGCTAAAGTAGAGTTTCCGGAGATTACCTATAAATGGGCTAAGATTACCAAATCAGAGGTCAAGTCAGTCAGGGTGAAAAATCAGACTACCCGTTGGGGAAGCTGTAGCACCCTCAAGAATGTAAACTTGAATTGGCACCTCATTTTTTTGCCTAAAAATTTGGTAGAATACGTCATCGTGCATGAACTTATGCACTTGCGGGAAATGAACCACAGCCCGGCCTTTTGGAATCACGTGGCCACCTACTGCCCGGATTACAAGAAACTGGATAAGGAAGTGGATACCTACCGCTGGGTGATAGGTATTTTAAAAGACAGGTAGGCATCAACCCTTGAATCATCTGGTCATGGCAAAACCAAAATTGCAAAAGTTTGTCCGTTTTGAAGATATCATCCTGTACGAGGATGATTATATATTGGCAGTGAACAAGCCCCTCTACATGGCGAGCTTGCATGATAAAAGCATGCGAAACCTCCAGGGAATGAGCCAGCGATATAATCCTGACCTTAGCCTATGTCATAGATTGGATAAGATGACCTCAGGGGTTCAGATCTTGGCCAAGGGGAAGGATAATTATCGGGAGATGTCCCTTCAGTTTCAGAACAGGAAAGTACATAAGTACTACCACACCATCGTACGTGGACTGAAGAAGTACGAGAAGCATGTCATAGATAAGCCTTTGTATATCTCCACTAACAGGAGGGTAAAGCTGGATCGTGATGAAGGGAAGAAAGCCATCACCATAGTCAGCACAGAAAAACTATTCAGAAACTTTAGTCTGCTGAAGTGCGAGCCAGTTACCGGGAGAATGCACCAAATCAGGGTCCATCTGGCTTCGCTAGGTTCTCCCATAGTAGGAGATGAGCTATATGGCGGAGAAGATGCTTATCTATCAGAGATCAAGCGCAACTATAAACAGAGCAGTAGAAGGGAAGAACGGCCTATTAACCACGGCTATCTTCTGCATGCCAAGGCCATTAACTTCATTCATCCGAATAGCGGAGAGGAGATGGAAATAGAGGCACCCTATCCTCAGAATTTCTCCGCGGTCTTAAAGATTCTTGAAAAATATAACGAGTAGTTCTGATGGCGTCTTCCTCTGATTCACTGTTACTGATATTTGTTAAGCATCCCATACCTGGGCAGGTAAAGACCCGGCTAGCGGCTGGGACTAGTCATGAATTTGCGCTCAAGGCCTACCATGCTATGCTGTCGTATACAGCTGAGATTGTGGAAGAAGTAGTCGCTGATAAGGTGGTCTTTTATGGGAATGTGGTTCCAGAAGAGGATCTTTGGGTAAAAGCAGGGTACAAGCGCTTTTTACAGGAAGATGCTGACCTCGGAGTTCGTATGGCCAAGGCTTTTCAGTGGGGCTTCCAGCAAGGCTACAAGAATATCCAGATCATAGGTAGCGACAATCCTCACCTGACCAGTAAGATCATTCAGGAAGGATTTACCATGTTAGATAGAAATGCAGTTTCTCTCGGACCTGCTGAAGATGGAGGCTACTACCTCTTGGGGATGAATACCTTTATCCCATCTGTCTTTGAGAATAAAAATTGGTCTACAGAAACGGTATTTCAGGACACCCTGGCAGACCTTGGAAAAGCAAAAGCTAACTATGGCCTTCTCCCTACTTTAAGTGATGTAGATACCGTAGCAGATATAAAAGGAACCTTTCTGGAAAAGCTACTTCCCTAATCATGTCGGATTTGATAGAAATATTGAGAGAGGGGACGCTTTTACAAAAGGGAGAAGCCCCTAAAGTAATAGATCATGTCCTGATTCATCCGGAGGATCTGGGGATAGTCATTGACGGGATGAGCCATGGAGATGCAGGTATCAGGATGCGCAGCCTTTACTGTGCAGAGCAGATATGTCGAAAGCATCCGGAATGGATTCAACCCTATAAATCAGACATAACGGCCAGCCTGGATTATTGGGAGCAGTTTCCTGAAATGGCCCAACTTCTGCCGCTACTCTTAAGTCATTTAGCACTTGAAGGGCAGGAGCTAGATCTGACGCTGGAGTTTGTGAGGAGGAGACTGAAACAAAGTAAAAAGACCTTTGAGCAGGTAAATTGCCTTCAGGCCTTGACGGATCATGCAGGTAGAAATCCATGGTTGATAGATGAGGTACTAGCCACCTTTGATGAGTATGAGGTCAGAGGAGGAGCCGCTATCAACGCCCGAATCAGGAAACTCAGAAAAAAATTGGCCAAACTGGGCTGAAAACCTATTTTATGCCCATATGATGGACTCTTCGTATAGTAGAAATTGTAGGCTTGATTATCCGGGCAAACTCCCGGAAGCGGAAATCTGGGAAACCCATGATGACCTCCACCTGGTAACAGAGAAAAGCACTTCTAGGGAGAATACTTTCTACTTTGGGGATAACCTCTCCATCATGAAACTCATTCTCCCTCAGTATAAGGGGAAGGTTGATTTGATCTATATAGATCCACCCTTTGGAACCGGGCAAAACTTCGCAGCACATGGGGAGGAAACCGCTTATGAGGATACCCTGTTAGATCACGACTTCCTGGAATTTTTACGGCAGAGACTAATAGTGCTGAAAGAATTCTTATCTGAGAGAGGAAGTCTCTACCTCCACATAGATAAAAAGATAGGTCATTATGTGAAGCTCATTTGCGATGAGGTCTTCGGCTTTGAGAATTTTATCAATGACATCACACGCATAAAATGTAATCCTAAAAATTTCTCACGTAAAGCCTATGGGAACCAAACAGATATGGTTCTCTTCTATGCAAAAAACAGAGATAAGCATATCTGGAATGAGATTAAGGTGGCTTTATCAGAGGAGGAGGTAGAACGCTTGTTTCCCAAGAAGGAAGAAGAACAAGGCGCTTATACCACTCACCCCTTACACGCTCCAGGAGAAACCAAGGATGGAGATACGGGAAAGCCATGGAAAGGGATGATGCCTCCTACAGGCAGACATTGGAGATATCAGCGTAAGGTACTGGATCAGCTGGAAGAAGACGGCCTGATAGAGTGGTCTGATAATGGAAATCCCCGAAAAAAAGTCTTTGCTAAGGATCACCTAGGAAAGAAAATTCAGGACTTATGGGAGTTTAAAGACAAGGGCCTGAGCTATGTATCTTACCCCACGGAAAAGAATAAAGACTTCCTGAAACAAATCATTTTACATTCTTCTCTCCCTGAGAGCATAGTCATGGATGTGTTTGCAGGCTCAGGTAGTACTCTCTGGTCTGCAGCAGAGCTGGGAAGGGTATGGATAGGAATAGACCAGTCCGTAAAATCCAGGGAAGTGATTCTGGGACATTTGGAGAACAGTAAACTAGAAGCCAATCTGTTTAGCCTACAGGAGAAGTAAACGATCAACATAAATCGTCCCTTACAAGGTCGTTGAGGCTCTCGAAACGACAAAGCTATATGGAACAATTCAACCCTTCTAGAACCTCAGGGTCCGTCCTACTTTTAAGAACGTCTTTTCTTTAGGACGTTCAAATTTGATCACCTACTTACCTTACATTTCCGCTAACTCTTTTTGGACTTTCTTTGGTAAGCTGGCCACTATGAGATCGTAGGACAGATCTATGAGATCCCGGATTTGCTGGTCTGAGAGTTCCTGTAGGATCATGACTGTATTCCAGGTCTTTTTGTGCATGTGGTAGCCGGGGAGAACGGTTTCAGGATACCTC
>JBCDBC010000625.1:0-4209 GCA_039184535.1 Bacteroidota bacterium
TATTAACATTACCTTCTTGGGATGAAGAAAGCTTTTTCTTGTAAGCTTCCATATCAACACTCTCTTGATCAGGTAGCTGTTTTCCAAGCAATTCGTCCATGAAAGCAAGAACTTTCTTTCTTGAAGGGGAGTCAAGTAAATTATATTTCAGTATGAGTTCATTCATGCTTGTAAGTACTTGATATCACAAGATACGGAAATATATTTAGGGAGTTAACGCGGTACGTTTCAGTTCCTTAAAAAGCAGAACAGGCAAATGCCTAAGCACTGCCTGTCTGCCAAAGTGAGAAGCACTCACTCAATCAGCAAAGGAATCTCTTGCTGGAACTACCTATCAGATAGGCATTCAGATCTTTGTAAGTCGGATATCTTCTGTTGTGTGGAAAGTGCTTGCCGCCAAAGGCATAGGAGAAGTTTTTGGTGGCGAGTTCCCCCGCTGCATCATTGTCGAAATAGGTATTTACCTCTTCGTACTTAGCCTGCTGAACCAACGCTATTCCTTTTTGACACTGGGCCGTAGAGTTGAGAATCAATACATCTTCATAAATGTCCCTTCCCTGGTCATTCATGATTTGCACCCAGGAAGCGTAGTCAAACATCCCCTCAAAGGCGACTAATTCCCTACTGTTTCTGTTGATATGTGTTACAGCCTTGGGACTTGTTGAGCCTTTGAAAGCCTGGTTTCTAAGCTCCCAGCCACCTTCTATATTCTGGATTCCCAGCGCATAGAACTCCTTCTTGAGCTCATGGTTGATAAAGTGAACCTGCTGGAATACTTCCTGACAAATCTCCTTAGAAATCCCTCTTTGAGAAGCATAAGCTAATAGCGTTTTATGTGATGGCGTCTGCACAGAATCCGCTATTATCTCCAGGACTTTGGGTTGATAAGTAGGCGGAATTAGAGGTACACAAGTAGTTCTCAGCATTGAACACCCCTGGATAGTAGCTATCCATCCCAACACCTCCGACACACGCTGGGTATTCAGATAAAGCTTGCCGAGCTCAATGATGGAACCTCCTTGCCCCATTCCAAAGTCATACCACAGGTTAAGCCTCTTATTGACCTTGAAACTGGCTATTTTTTCCTGCCTCATAGGAGAAAGAAACCAGGCGTCTTGGGGTCTTTCCCTTGTAGGCAGGTATCCCAGGCTTTTGAGAAAGCCACATAAAGGGATCTGTTTAGCTCGCTGGATATTCATACTAAGGTGGTATTAGAGATGATCAACAGAACTTCGTTCCTCCAACCTCTTGGGCGACTCTCTGTGAAAGCGAGCAAGAGAAAGTCCAGACCTGCCTGGGAAATACACTTTGTAGAAGGAAGATTTCCCAAGGCAGCCCTTGTGAGAGTCTTGACTTTCTGAGAGAGCGGACAAGATTTGCCAAAAGAGTGTTGGTAAGCGAAAAAAGAAATCCATAATGGGAACAGTAGCATGTAGCGGTAGGAGGGATCAGTTGTGGGTAGAGTTGTGAAATGGGACTGGTATCCGCCTACGGCTATGACCTTTAAGGGGTGGGTTGGGTGCTCTGATGTACAAGGGGCCTGTGTTACCTCCATCCTCCATTTGAGACCCAAAGGCGGGAGACTCCTGAGGGACTGAAAGAATGGGAAGAAGGAAAGTCTGGTGGGTAGATTCCCATGAGAGAAGGCCTGAAGGTGTCTTTCGCCACACTCCGGTGGGCCCGGGAGGGTTTTATAGACCACAACAAGCCTAACTACCTTTGAAGTAATAGCTTGCTTAGGCTGGCAGTAACCTTTGAAAGGGTGGGGAGGGCGGCCTTTACATAGGCAACTCATACTAAATGGGTAGCTCATGCTAGAGGATTTCAGAGCGTTTAAAATAGATTCTCCTTCCTCTTCTAAAGAATTTGAGCTTTCCTTCCCGTTTCCAGGCGTGGATGGAAGCAGGGGTAACCCTAAATAGGTCGGCTGCTTCCTGTACGGTGAGAATTTCCTTATCAGGATCAGAGCTGGACTGAGGCTGAGTTTGGGTGGCTTGATAGGCTTTGAGCACACGAGAAACAGTGCTTTCTATCAAGTCTTCTAATTCCCCTTTGGTAAGGCTGATGATGAGTTCTTCCATGACGATAATGATTAGGTCATGGCAGCAAGGAGGAGATTTTGGGGATTTGTAGGAGGGGGTAGGGCTCCTACAAATGTGAGAAACAAGAGGGTTGGAATGGTAATAGGATGGAGAATAAGATTAGTCGTCTTCTAACATGACGATGCCATTAGAAACAGCAAATAATCCAGCAAAACTAGTATGGCTGTTTGACCTCTGTGGACAAGAGGCGACATCTTTTCTCTTGAGCAAGCTGGAGCCTGTCAATTCGTACTAAGGCTACAAAGAGCTACTTTATCCATGAATTACCATTCTCCTTCAATATGATTAAACGCTTGATTGATAATATCTTTTAACTCAGCAGCTTCTTTGTCATCAATAGTCCCAGCAAATGCCAGGACCTGTTCAATATTTCCTTTGGGGTTATTTTCCTTGATCTTCATGAGCTTTAAAAAATCACGAATTTGCTCCAGCAGGGAGGGGCTAGTAACGCCTTCAAGGTCTTTAAGAATTTCTGCCTTTATGTGAGAGCTTTGACTATTCATGATCCTAAGTTCAAGTGTTCTCCTAATATACCCAATACCTATCAAATGGCTCCTTTTACATAAAGCCAATAGCAAAACGCTATGCCTGAGCTATGTTAATCCGTGAATTTCTTCAAATCCTCTTCCACCTGGGCAAGTATCTTCTCATACCCTTTCACTCCCTCAAGTAACCCTTTAACTACCTCTAAATTCTCTCTGGTGAAACTGAGGGTTTTTCGGCTTCCTTTCAGGTAATCAGGTGTAAGATAAGTGAGATACTTACGGGTTTGTTCCACTGACCTTCCTATCAATGGCCCTAGGACAGAAGCCATTGCAGATGTTTCTGCAGAAGCCTGATTGAGACCTAAATAGTAGATCAACAGCATTTGTTGTTTATGGGTAAGTAAGCCAGGAGAAGTACTGGGAAGCTTTTTTTGCTTGGCCTTTATCCATTCGAGACTCCGTTTGATATTGGGATGATCTGGCGCGCCAAACTCATAAGCATATTTCTCACAGTAGAGGGCAGTGAATTTCAGGTAAGAATCGAGGAAGTCAGGCCTTAGGTTCTCCATTCGTTTGTAATGGTAATCCAGATAGGCCTCCAGTTCAGTCAACTCCTTGATGGGCTCCTGCTTTTCTCCGGCATGGATAATAGTCTGTACAAATAGGCGATTCACTTCATTCTCCAGCTCTGCCCATTTATCTGCGTACATCCAGGGGATGATTTCTTTTGTGCCATTTTCATGTGTCTTTAAGTCCCAGCGAATGTTAGAATAGGGAAGCTGGTAGGGATGAATCGCAGGAGCAGTAAGATAACGATCCTGATACCTGCCTGCATCCAGGCGGATGGCATACAGGAGTTTATCTAACTGAGCATTTCTGAGCGTAACCCTATTCATGAAGAAAATTCTTAGAGCGGCTTAACTGAGAAACCAATGGGTTATAATAAAGAAAACACTGGATTAGTTGAGTAAAAATTCTTGAAGTATAAAAAAACGGTAAGCAGCATAAGCTACTTACCGTATAGATCAAATGAAGAAAATACTTAGTTGAACCAGCCAAGAAGCCATTTCTCCCAGAATAGGAGTTGGGTATTTCTTCTCGCTACACGCTGGCTTTTTACAGCTGAAGACCTTCTGGTTGTAGCTACTGGTTGCTGTACCGAGTACACACGAGTTTGTGAATTCACCGAAGCCTTGAGCGGTAGATCAGCTGGGGCAATCACGCTATTGGTAGAGTCAGTACGTGGAGGCTCAATTTGAATAATGATCTGGGCCTGGCTTTGTTGAATACTAGCTAACCCTAGGAAAAAAAAGCAAAGGGTTATGCTGAGGAATCGTCTTCCCCTGTACCCTAATGACATAGGGCGATTTGTGAACGGATTCATAATCTAGTGCCGTTGAAAAGTGGAAATCAATTCGACTATGAATCACCGGTGATATGTCAGATCGCTTCACGTGAAGGGTTGGCAGGCTAGACACGCTTTCCCTACTGGGTGTCGACAAGCGTGTAACCTTGCCTATGCTTTACAGCCATATGGACTGTCGTACACGTCTAAATTGGCAAAGGCCATTCCGACAAGAGGAATGGCCTTTTGGGTGAGTTATGATAGGTTTGGCTATTAA
>JBCDBC010000626.1:0-4203 GCA_039184535.1 Bacteroidota bacterium
GATCAGACTGAATCATCAGGGACTCAGCTGAGTAGATAGAAATATTGTGTGATTGTAGAAACTGGGCAAGTAGGAGCCCTTCGTGATTTCTTCTCACAAGTAAGGTGATGTCTTTCTTCTGATAACCTTCTTTTTCCAGTGCCAAGATGGTATCTAAACATGCCTGTAGCGCATATTCTTTCCAGTCATCTCCCCTCTCAACCGTAATGGGGGTATATTGAACATATCCTCTTGCTTCTTCTGAGGATACCTTTTGGGCTTTCTGAGCTACCTCTTCATAAGCAGTTTCAATCAACGAATAGAAATCATTTCCTTCCAGAGAATTTGCTAACAACTGCTTAGCCAGCGCAAAGAAGCTATTGTT
Source organism: Bacteroidota bacterium (assembly GCA_039184535.1). GTDB lineage: Bacteria > Bacteroidota > Bacteroidia > J057 > J057 > JBCBKZ01. The sequence goes on from JBCDBC010000626.1 coordinate 365, forward strand.
AAAATCCACTACTTCCTGGCGCGTTCGCCAGTTCTTGTTGAGCTGCTTGCTTAAGGGGCTTTGGCCCATGGTAGTTTGGAGCTGATGAGCTACGTCTTCCATCAGCAGCTTCATATTCCCATTTCTCCAGCGGTAAATGGCCTGCTTCACATCTCCCACTAATAAGCTTTGATGGCCATTAGATAAGCTTTCTGCCAAGAGGGGGAAAAGATTGGCCCACTGCATATCTGAGGTATCCTGGAATTCATCTATGAGGTAGTGTTGGTAACGGGTCCCTACCTTCTCATAGATAAAGGGCGTATTCGCACTGACCTGAGTACCTTCTTCTCCTGTAATGCTTCTTAGGAGGAGATTGGTATCAGAGATCATAAGCATTCTATTCTCCTCTCTATACAGCTTTAGCTTTTCCTGCAAGCTGGATAAGACGCCAAACTTGTATAAATGCTTAAGGACTTCTGCCGCAGACAAATATCCTTCGTATTGGTCCTGGTGTAGGTTGATTCTTTCTCTGATGAGATCATGTAAACCACCTGCAATCAGTCCTTCTATGTCCGCTATGCGAGGCGAATTTTTCGCGTACAGGCTTTCAGGTTCATCCACTGATGTTAGCATTCTTTTTCCGGGAACTAGCTTATCCGGTTTTTGGAAGTCAGGCTGCTTTACGAGACTGGCAATGACACTGGTATTCTTGTATTTGAAGTCTTGAGGGCTGAGCTGGTAGGTATCCAAAAGCTGCATTGCTTTTTCCCTGATGCTAAGAATGAGTGTTTCATACTGCTTGCGGATCTTCCATAGCTCCTTTACTACTTCCAAGATTGCATTTACCTGTTGCTCTGGAGAATTCTCTCCAAAAAGAGACAATTCCTGAAATTTCTCCGAAAAGATCTTCTCTCCCAGCGTCTTAATTTTTCTCTCCACTTTCCATCCCTTCCCTTCTTCCATATCCTGGGAAACATATCGCTGGATGAGTTTGGTGAGGGATTCATTCTCTCCTACTTCCAGTAAGCTGGCCCTGGTGATCTGGTCCAGTACGTGGTTTCTCTCCATTTCTATCTCATAGCCCATAGGCAGGCTAAGTTCTCTGGAGAATGCTTTGATGATTTTTTGAAAAAAACTTTCTATGGTACTGACAGAGAAATTAGAGTAGTCAGAGAGAATATTGGTGAGGACTTTCTGCGCCTGATACTTAATACTGATTTCTCTGGTTTTTTCCTGCTCCTGTAGGTGTTCTTTGAGGTGATTATAGAGCGACCAGTACTTGGCGGGAAGGGTACTCTCAGTTTCATAGGCCAGGACAGATAGGGCATCTATGATTCTATTTTTCATCTCCTCTGTGGCCTTATTGGTAAAGGTGATGGCCAATACTTTTTTGTAGAGATAGGGTTCGAGGAGAACAATTTTCAAATACTCCTGTACCAGGGTATAGGTTTTCCCACTTCCTGCTGAACTTTTATAAATAGTAAGTGGTTGGAGCATGGAGTTGTGTTATTGGCAGTCTGGATGAATGCCTGCTACATAGGTGCGAATTACCGCTAATTCTGAAGCTACTTCAGAACCCGCGAACCCTATAATATCTGAATTTTTTATCTGTTTCTGGTACTCTACCAGATACAATTTAGCCAATGGCAAATAGGACCAGTGCCATTTTTCCTCCTCGTAGCCTACAGGTCTTAGGGAGTCTTTGACAGTGTAAGGCTGACCAAAGCCATAGTCCGCCCCATGCGTTTGAAGCCACTCATAAACCTTGGCACCTTCTCCCTTTTCAAAATAGCCATTTGAAAGGGCATTAAAGTCCATATCTGTCCCCCAATGGTGCCTGGAAGTCCCTGGCATAGAACTATACCTTAGGATCTTCTGTGCTCTTAGAACAGGATCCTTAACTTCCTTAGCCAGATTCTGGCCTTCCACTATTCTCAAACCATTCCATTTACTTTCCCAAATGCTTTTTTGGGAATCAAAGTTTCTGGTAGCAGAAATAATGCTTAGCTGTATTCCATCCTCTTGGGCAGCTTTAGCCATTTGGATATAGGCACTTAGCGCCTTTTTGTGAAGGTGCTTTCCGCGTGCGGAACCTCTGGTATGGGCATCAGGAATCTTTTCAAAGCGGAAATCTTCTTCTGGCAGAAACCTTCCCAGCAGTTGGTGAGAAGGTAAACTGGCTTCTGCATTTGGGAATGTACCCCTTTCCAATAGGGCCACGATAGCTTCGGGTGGAATAGGAGCTATTTTTTTTTCAGTCTTCATACAACTAACACTTCCTAGAAGTATGCATATAAAAGCCAGACTAAATAAGCGTTTTTCCCAGCCAAGGGCGGCTACATATGAGGAAAATAAGGGTGTTTTTATGATCACATGACTAAAGTATCACATATCAGAGAAAGTTTCCACCAATGACATGAAAGGATGTAAAGGAAAGCGGTATAAAAGACTGGCTCCCTTTAATGATATTTCCAGCTGAATTGTTCCTAACATGAGTTTGTCCTGGGTACCAGAGATATCGAAAGAGCAAATTAGCCGCCATACTGATGGAGTGGGGGAGCCCATCATTTTTCGTAAATTCTCTGGAGAAATAAATTCTCCCTATCATTATTCTGAACTCCAGGATCAGGCCCTTTACCTGGATAAAGAAAAAGAAGACATTCTTGGCTATTTTCACTCCAGAGGCCTTCAGGTATCCTTTCTTCACCAAAATGAGGAAGACTTTGAAGGGGTTCTGGCCTACCTCAAGAACAGATATGCCCCTACCCATGCCCAGGAAATATGTGCCTTTGACCTCTACCGCTTTACTGAGTTTGGTTATGGGCTATTGTTGAAGGACAGGAATTCCCAAATTGTTGGGACCATCTTTGAGCTGTTTTATGATACGGCTATTCCTTCTTCCTTTACCATCAGGCTATCCATAGATGAATCTTTGAAGGGCTACAATCTGGGACATAAACTCATGAAGTATTCTAGCTTACTGAGTATGGAGAAGGGAGTAAAGGTGAAGAGAGCCATAGTAGAGATCAACAACAGTATCAGCCTACACGTGAACCTGAATAAAACGGGTTGGATTTGTGACGGATTCCTTCCCAAAATTCCCGGTCTAGGATCATTTTTTAAGATTTCACTTCCTCTTAGTCCCTATGGCTTGGAGACCAATACTGTGGATAAAGAAGTAATCTCCAGCTTCCTTGAGAAAAAAAGAAAAGGGATAGATTATCAGCTAATTCCGTTTATGGATGAGGATAACCTCAAGAGACTATATGCTGAGACAGACTTTTTGGTTGTGTCTTTCCTTCCTTCCGGCTGGATAAATGAAGAGGCCTTCTATCTGGCAGTACCTCGAGCTAGCTTGAACTAATTGAAGAGTATGGAAGGGGGGAAACGTTTTGAAGATGAACAGCCTTCGTCTATGTATATTCTGGGGCTAGAAATTAGCCTGGATGAAGAAGTTAGGGATGAAGGGCTGATGAAGGATGTCAGACTCAATACGGAGAGGGGTTATATTTCCATTTCCATCTACCTGATTGAATAATTGGATGCGCTTATTGCGAATGTTGATTCTGTTATACACATTGTAGAGAGATACCCCGACCTTACCATCCCCATTTTGGCCTAAGGGGAAATTATAGACAGCAGAAACATCCAATCTGTGATAGTTAGGCAGTCTTCTTCCATTAATTTTTGCAGGTTCCAGGATGTACTCTACAAAGCCATTTTCATCCAATCTTCTTATAGGCCCTAGGGCATCTGTATAGGGATTTCCTGTAGCAAAAATTAAGGTCCCTCCAAAGCTCCAATTCCCAGCATGAAAACTGTTTACCCACTTAGCCTGATGCCTATTTTCATGGGCTGCC
>JBCDBC010000627.1:0-4195 GCA_039184535.1 Bacteroidota bacterium
ACGAGCCATCCTTAAGAAATTCTGTTCGTCATACATTTCTCCATCAGTAAAGCCTGGATAATGATATGCCCTGTAGAGCCCTTGACCGAAGGGTTCTGAATGTTGGTAAAAACCGCCTTCTGGATGGTGCCGACGTAGACTCCATATTAATCCCCCAACAATGTTTTCTTCATGAATGATGTATTCCATTACATCCTCCATACCTGAAGTGCCAATAAATCCAAATTCTCCTACTAGTAAGGGCTTTCTGCCTCCTACCATTTCTACCGTTGATTTCATATTAGTTATCATATCTACCCCGTTGGCTTCATAATGATGGGTACTAATTATATCAATTGCAGGTTCGTCTATAGAATATTGTTGTGGAAAAACGGAATAACCCCCATGGCCATGAATAGCAAAAAAGCCATCCATGAGTAAATGATTTTGATCAATACTTTTGATATATCGAGCTATCTCAATTCCCCATTCAGGAGGATTTTCCAACTCATTTCCTGTTTCCCAAGCTAAGATAGTTTTATCATCCTTGTATGTAACTCCTGTAATAGAGTTAGTTCTGTTAAGCACAAAATCAATGGTTCTTTTAAAATCTTCAATAAGTTGAGGATCTGTCCAGAACTCATCTTTTTGTTTCCCTCTAAAGGCAGCATAATTAGGTATTCCACCCATCCATTCCCAATTATTAAGCAAAGGGAGGATTACCCTAACCTTATATTCTGCTGCTAACGCTAATGTCAAGTCTAATGCTTTAAAGGCTTCTTCATTGAATTTCCCTGGACCTTCAACATAGGTAATAGATTCCTTTGGGAAATTTTCATTTCTGACCGGAATCGTATAAGCGCGTACTACCTGCCCACCTAGCCTTTGAATAGATTCGTACAAATCTCTTAGTTCAAACTCAGAAGGCAAGCCATAGGGATTAACTTGGTCAAAACCCATATTGTCTTCTACATAATTCAGGGTAGGGACATTGAAGGAAATAAACCTGAGTTCAGTATTTCCATCCATGAGTTTATTGTCTACTACTCTGATGAAGTGCTCAAACTGAGCTGAGGACTTGGTACAGAAGAAAACTAAGCAAAAAGCTAAAAGCCATTGTCTAATTCTTACCTTTTTTTTTAAGTTAATCACACTATTGATTTTAAGTTGGCTTAGGTTTGTTACTCTAGAAATAGGGGATGAAGTTTCTTTTTTCTACTAATCATGACTAATATCATGATTACATTATAGAAAATCCGTTCCTGTTTCGGAAAAGCACTAAAAATTAACAAAAACCTTGATTCTAGATTAGGAAGTAGGGATAAAATGAAGGGTTTTTTTAACGAAAACAAATGATCAATCTAAGTTAATTTCTCTTTCACGATTTTGTGAGCTTCTTACTACTATAGTTGAAAGGGTTAATTCCAACCTCATCTTGTAGTGGTAGGATAAGAGGGTAAGTGAGTGAATCTTTAAAAAAACACGTCATAGATTAACATAAAAAAGCCCGGCACATACGTACTGGGCGTGTTAATTTATGACAACAAGTTTTCGTTAAGCAGTGGCTGGCTCTAATAGCTCCAGTAGCTGCTCAGCATGAGCTTTGGTAATGACTTTTTCTACTACATGAGATACCTTTCCTTCTTCATCTATCACAAAGGTGGATCTCAGTAGACCTTCATAAGTCTTTCCGTACATAGATTTTTCTCCCCAAGCGCCGAAACCCTTAATCAGCACCAGTTCTTTATCTGACCATAACGGATAAGGCAAGCTTTGCTTGTTGATAAAGTTCTGGATAGGCTTCTGGTTATCAGGGCTGACTCCTACTACGGCATATCCTTTCTCCACAAAAGTTTCGTAATGATCTCTAAGGCTACAAGCTTCCTTAGTACAGCCAGGTGTATTCGCTTTTGGGTAGAAAAACAGGATGAGTTTCTGGCCTAGGTAGTCCTTGACAGAAACTTCTTTTCCTTCATGATCTAGTACTGTATCTGTGGGGGCAGGGCTCCCTACCTGAATAAAGTTTGACATAGGAATATGGTTAGCTTGAATAACACTAGGCTAACTCAGGGAAAGGCAGGATTGTTTTTTGAAAATGGCTAGTTAAAAGATAATAAGTAAGAAGCTTTACCTACATTCCCTAATCCGTCCGGTACTTCAAGTTCCAGTACGTGATTTCCTTTAGCAGGTCTATTCTCCAACGGACAATATAGTAGGTCATATCTGGGGTCCCAGATAAAGAGCACCCACTTTCCGTCTATGTATCCCTTTACTTTTCCGTAGGCTATCCCGCTCAGGTTTTCGTCTACTTTTAATCGAAGTGAGGAGGTAGATCTGGAAATGACTTTCCCTTCACGGAAGTTGATAGGAATGAGACGAGGAGGCTGATCGTCTCTCATAATGGTAAACTTTCCCATGCTCCTGGTAAGCGCAGTGAGGTTGTTTTCTTCTCCCATTTCTGAATCCATTCCATACCACTTTTCATCCTCCTCATCCCACTCTGCTATCATGAGTTTTTCCGTAGAAGCACCTGCCGGAATAGGCAAACTCATATAATAAGACCTGAAGAGCGGAATCCCTTTTCTCCCGATTTGGTAAAGAGGGCCTATCCCATCTGAAACAGCTGGTAGTTCTTCCACATTAATAGAAGTACAAGAGAACACAGACCGTTGCGGAAAGAAGAGATGTACGTCTCCTTTTCTGACAAAGTTATTCACTTCAGGAAGTACATCTTCTGAGAAATGAAACCTCAAAGGCTCATTCTTATCTGGAAAAGAAACCTGGGTGGGGTAATCTCCTTCAGACAAAGGCCATAGATAGACCAGTCGGTTTACCTTCATATAAGCTGGGTTCCAGCTTTTTTCGGTTCCACTAATAATGCTGGTAGCTAAGCCTTCCAAATAGGGAGTAGTCGGATTCGTAACGGTAAGAACTAATACATTACGCTTTACCTCATAAGAAATGCTAGGCGTTCTTTTATTAAGAAGACTGTTAGGTAAGGAAGAAGTAGAAGGCTTTTGCCTGATTCTCCCAGAGAGGGTAGTGAGGTTCCCAGCCCCATCTTTCAGCTTAAGGGTATAGTTGTGGATCTCCTCATCATTCAGAGAAATGATGCCTCTAAACTTGTGCTCATAAATAGACACAAATCTATTTCCCTTGTCTACATAGGCCTTCTGAAATCTTCTATCGGTCTTCTGGTAAACCGCCTCGTCTATATGTTGGTGGATATACCGTCTGTCATCAAAGGAGAATTTTTCTATTCTCAAGTCATAAATCAGTTTATCATCCAGGAATAGCTGGGCATAGTTGATCCCGCAGTGATTATAAGCTGCATCCTTCTTATCATGTCCATGATATTCCAGCCCTATGGGGCCTTCAATGTCTATGATGGAAGGGATGGAGTATTTCCCATTACTTCCCACAGGATTTAAGGTTAGCTTTCTATATTCTCCCCTGATTCTGGAACTACTACTGAGGGGTTCAAAGCCTACCGTTCTCAGGATGGGGGGGATGTTATCCTTAATCTCATTAGGATAATAGGCCAAAGGGTCTAAAATGTTTTCCAGAGAATCCCGGATTTCAAAATGGAGATGAGGACCAAAAGATCTTCCAGAATTTCCCGCATAAGCAATAATTTGGCCCCGTTTTACAGGGAACACATGTTCTTCCGGGTATACTTCCTGGGGAAACTTCTCAAAGTGATATTGGATGTCACGCATATAGGCCTGGAGGGTATCTGCAAATCTGTCCAAGTGACCGTAGAGGGAAAAGTTCCCGTCAGGATGTTTGAGGTAGACGGCATTTCCATATCCGTTAGGGCTGGCATTAATCCTGTACACATAGCCATCATCTATGGCGTATACGGGGTCACCTACTCTCCCACCTACCTTTATGTCCAGGCCGGTATGGAAGTGGCTGGATCGCAACTCTCCAAAAGTCCCGGAAAGGGATCTGTGCATGTCCAGCGGAAACCTATAAGGCCCCTCTGCCAACCGGAATGATACCAGTGCCAGCAGAATGCCTATAAACGGTATGATGACCAGTCTATTATTTGACATGGAAATCCAGAAGCGTTTTACCTTCCAGAGTGGCCTCTATATGATCACCTACGTGAACCTGACCTACTCCTTCAGGTGTACCTGTAAAAATTAAGTCTCCTTTTTTGATGGTGATAAACTGGGTGATGTAGGAAATAAGGTAAGGGACATTGAAAATC
>JBCDBC010000628.1:0-4182 GCA_039184535.1 Bacteroidota bacterium
CTACTTCACCTCCTAGGGTAGGCTCATCATCAGGATTGGTTTTGATAGCAATCATTCTGAAGATGTCAGTAGGATTTTCAAGCTCATCATTAATAGGCTTGAATTCCCATACAAAGCGCATATCATCAGGAATGGTGTTTATCACCTCATCCATGTTTAGGAACTTATTGATCCCGGCTGTATCAGCTGCACGGGCAGATCCTACCACAGGATTGGTTGTTCTTGGGTCCATGGCCTGGAAGTTAGGCTGTGCAAGCAGCGCAAACAGTGGATTCTCCCTTCTAAACTTAGCTCTTTGTTCTTCTATTTCTTCGTCAGATAGCTCAGTATCTGCTCCTAGAGAATCATCAGATAAAGCTTCATCCAGAGAAGAGAAAGAATCTGCCTCAGCAATAGAGTCAGCAGTTTCTACATTCTCTGCTATTTCTTCTATTTCTTCAGTGATGCTGTCAGTAGCAGTACTATCTACCTGTGGGGTAATCCCCATGATCTGCTTAAGCTTCTCGTTTACATTTACTAGTACTGGAAAGGCATCCTGTACTGGGTGTGTTTCCCAGAACTCCAGACGGGCAGTACTTCTTAGGAGCTTACGCACACGCTCAGGGTCTTTTACCCCTGGTAGTTCCAGTAGGATTCTTCCTGTACTTTCCTGCTTCTGCAAGTTAGGAGATACCACCCCAAACTGGTCAATACGCGTACGTATGATGTTAAAGGTCCTGTCGATGGCAGACTCAGACTCCTTATTCAGGAATTCTACAACTTCTGCTTCAGGTGTACCGGTGTTGATGCCTCTATCGGGGTCAGCAAAAATGGCACCCAGATTAGCGTTGGGATCTCTTTGCTTGAGCTCTGCTACAAAGAGAGGTACAAAAGCTTGCTGTGCAGTTTGCTGCTGCGTAAGGGCAGACTGAATGGCACCATTGAAAACTTCGTCTTCAGGATTACCAGCCAACTGACGGATCACACTTTCTACTCCTACTTCTAGGGTAACAAACATACCCCCTTGTAAGTCCAGCCCCAGTGTGAAAGAATTGTCAATGGCCTTCTGATAGGTCTGCTGAAATTCTTTGTCGTCTCTAATGGTTTCGTATTCCTTCACTATGGAAGAATCTTCGTAGTCCCAATCGGTGGGAGCTTTGTCCAAAGTAATATCCTCATAGGCCTCTCTGGCTGAGGTGATCTTGCTGTCATAGCTGTACTGTATGAAGGTGTAGTACAGGTTATAGGCACATATAGCCGTAAAGATGACCAACAAAAAGATGATGGTGTTCTTATTTCTCATTATGATTTTTGTAGATGAAAATGAATAAAAAGCATTGTGCCTGAAAAAGTTATTTCAGGTAGTGAGATGCATGGGGGAGTAAGAGGAAATACTAAGGAGCCCTTGGGGAGAGCTGATAGGAAAAGGCGTGCCGAACCCATAAGAGAGGTTCTTCTACCCAAACCACTTTAGCTATAATAGAAGGGAGATCCTGAAATAAAACGATAGGTGCCTTTTGGGAGCTCACCACAGACCTCATCAGAGACCAGTAGTTTTCAGCAGCTATCTGAGTAGAATTGCGTACTTCTACTTCCTGAATGATGCGAAAATAATGGTGGTAAAAGCTCATCTTGTCGATCTTCCAGAGGAATAGCATGAGCACCCCTGACCAGGAGATCAGAAACAATTTTTTGAGGAAATATGGTAGACGAGTCAGTTCCATTTTTTCGAGTTGGCAAATATAGATATATATTTGAGAATTCTCAATCCATGAAAAGGGCCTTTTTTAGAAAGAATTGAAAGAATTCCGAATCATATGAATTGGAAGCGTAAACTCCATGAAGTCATATTCGAGGCAGACACACCTGCAGGGAAGGCCTTTGACTTGATTTTGCTCCTGATGATCGTCCTCAGTGTATTGGTGGTCATTCTAGAGAGTGTGGACTTTATCAATGAGCGGTTTAGCCAAACCTTCTTTGTCTTAGAATGGATATTCACCATTCTATTCAGCATAGAATACGTACTGCGAATCGTCAGTGTGGGGAAACCCTGGAAGTATATTACCAGCTTTTATGGGATAGTAGATCTTTTTTCCATTTTACCTACTTACCTCAGTCTGTTCTTTGCCGGTACGCATTACCTGATCACTATAAGGGCATTACGCTTACTGCGTATTTTTAGGATTCTTAAGCTGGGGAACTACCTGACAGAGTCTCGTGTACTACTAAGCGCCCTTAAAGCTAGTCAACAGAAGATCACGGTTTTTTTGGTGGCAGTCATGACCATCGTTCTGATTGTAGGGGCAGGTATGTATTTAATAGAGGGAGGAGAAGATAGCGGATTTGATAGCATTCCCAGGAGTATGTACTGGGCTATAGTTACCGTAACTACAGTGGGATATGGAGACATTACGCCTTCTACTACCCTAGGCCAATTTCTATCTGCCATCTTAATGGTAATGGGTTATGGAATTCTGGCCGTGCCTACTGGAATCATTTCTTCAGAACTTACCCAAATCCAGGCTAAAGGGGAGCAAGGATATAATACACAGTCTTGTCCTAATTGTAGCAGGGAAGGCCATGATAATGATGCTACACATTGCAAATACTGTGGATCTGAATTATAATGTTGTTTGAATGCATATTTAGGCTTTATCTTTTGGAAAAGCTGTTTTACTTTTATGTCCTAAAGGTTAAGGCAAGTTTCAGTTCATAGCATCCATGTCTTTAAAGAATCTAACACCCTTTCGAATACTGCTAGTTGAAAATAACCCCTCTGATATCTTGCTATTCAGGGAAGCGTTTTCAGAAACATCTTATAGAGTACAGGTAGATGCAGTAAATGGGGGAGAGGAGTTGATGAATATCCTTTCTTCTCAAACCAAGTCAGAAGCCCAGCCTAATCTCATCATCCTTGATTTGAATATGCCTAAAGAGAATGGGCAGGAAGTTCTGGTTAAGCTAAAAGACAATCCTGAAACCAGGAATATTCCCGTTATCATATTCACTACTTCAGAGGCCATGAGCGATGTAAAAGCCTGTTATGGAACCTATGCCAATGGGTATATCGTAAAGCCGATGGATTATAAGAAGTATGTACAGATCGTACAGGTAGTAGGTGCTTACTGGATAGGGACCAATGTCTCCGAGAATTGGAACCCAAATAAAGATGATGTCATCAGCTAGTCCCTCTGTGCTACTATTTTCTTCGCACTCTTTTCAGCAGGTAAGGTAAAGTAGAAGGTGGTTCCCTGTCCCACAGCGGATCGTAACCACATCTTCCCTTTATGGATCTCCACGATCTTTTTACACAGTGCCAGTCCCATACCTAAGCCAGGGCTATCTTTCTTGTTGAACTTCCTGAAGATGAGGAAGACCTCTTCATATAATTCAGGACTTATGCCTATTCCATTATCTTCCACAGCAAATACAAATCTGTCATTCTCCTCATCCAGAGAATGTGTTACAGTGATAATAGGATTTTCTTTTCCTCTAAACTTGATGGCATTCTCCAGCATATTCCTGAACAGGCGTATCATCTGTATCCTATCTGCCCATATACTGGGGAGAGAGAAATAGTGAACCTTGGCATTATTAGCGTGAATTTGAAACTCCAGTCCAGAGATCACCTCTTTCATGATCTCGTTAAGATCCACAAATATGGGTTGGTACTGGTTTTTACCACTAAGAGAATAGATTAATAAAGCATCTATCAGATCCTTCATTCTATCTGCTTGAACACGGATTTTTTCTGAATTCTCCTCAGAACTGGTTGAAGGATTTGATAGTAACTGGGTGATTTGGTTTAAGGGAGCTTTAAGATCAGTAGATGCCACCTTAGAAAAGTGCTCCATTTCAAAATCTCGAGATTCCAGTTTTTTCTCTAGCTGATCATGCTCAAACACTAGATTTCTCAGTTCTGCTTCTAGTCTTTTCTCTTTTTCTATTTTCTGAAAATAAAAAGTAGCCAGACTACTTCCTTTTTTGTAATCATTGTGTTGGACCACCCGTCCTCTTAGCCACATGATTTGGTTATTAGGCTTAGTGAGCCTGACTTCCAGGACTCTACTTTCATCATTTTGAAGATTGTTCCTGGATTGTTTGATGAGTTCCTGATCATCAGGTATAAACAGATCTATCAGCTTTTTCTGTTCTACTAGGCTTTCCAGTTCATACTGGGTGAACTCAGAAAAGGTGCGGTTA
>JBCDBC010000629.1:0-4170 GCA_039184535.1 Bacteroidota bacterium
CTCTCAGAGAGAGTTCAAACTACTTAGGGGTAATCTACAAAATGGGCCTTTTTTCAAACTTAAGGCTTGGATTAATCGAAAGATAGATGCTTCTCTCAATTAATGAAGATTTATGAACCTGATAAAACTTCATTAGGACATAAAGCAAACAACAAATCAGAATACACTGGAAAGAAACTAAGGCGATACTTTGTAAAAGAAACAAGCTTTCTCCTTCAAAAGGTAATTCAGAAATGGTGTCTACTGTTTCATACCGATCTACAGGGATGACTATTTGTGAGTATACCTCTCCATACACAAACAAGAGTAAGAAGATAACTAAGGTCCGAAGACGCATGTAAATTCGAGTAGTGTTTATCATCACAATAGATAGTTTGGCGTAATACCCTTTCAATAAATTCTCCATTGAAAGAGGGAAGAATGAAATCCTAATGACAGAAAAGTGTTTATTCGCGGTAGTAAACGTGATTGACTACCTTGTTAAATAATCCCCCAATCGCTTAAATAATCGATTACCAACTTCCAAGTATTAACAGAGGAATTGAAACTTATCGGATAGTTTATTGAAAGGACTGATTTTTATAATGAGTGGCCTAATTCGTTATAGGAATGGAGTATAGCTTTTGAAGAATTTTTAATTGGTAGATAAGTTGTGTACCTGATTTTCGAATAGTTTTCTCCAGCGGAAAGAAAGTAGAAAGACTTACTGGCTTCCATACCTAAACTGCTATTCTCCCTTTTTGAGCCATCTGCGAGCCAATTATGGCCTCTTACAACATTACTTTTTGTGGGAACTTAAAATATATTTTAATTGTAATTAGTAGTGAATGGAATAAATACTTCTCTGTATTTATCCAGAAGATAAGTAGAGAATCTATTCACTGGGAAAAGGATCCAAACAAACTAGAGCCGGTACTGGAATAACAAATAATAAGTAGAAGATCAGCCATTCAAAGGATTATGAGATATAATCAAGTGGATAAAGCCGGAGTAGAATCTGCCATTATAGCTGCTGTATCAGCTTGCGCTAATGATTCTGGCTGGGCAAACCTTGCAGAAATTGGAGCGCAATTGCGGAAAAATGGAGTCAATTATGGAAAGCTATCTAAGTTTTTCAATGATTACCAGCATCTCGTAGAAACTAAGGTGGATGAGGAAATTTCTCCGCCGGTAGTATATGCCAAAATTATCATCACATAAAGGAGTCCCTTCTCTATCCATTTAGATGAATCAGTAAACTGCATACAACTACTCGTTAAAAGGAATTTGTTCTCGAACGGTGTATGGAGTAATAGTGTCTACCTTCAGAATTGAGTCAGGATGGACATTTGTGAATACTCTTGACGCCTACATCAAAAGAAAAAGGCTGATCCATTTGATCGGCCTTCATCCATAATGGAAAATCTAATTTTCTTATTGCCACATTACCTTTTGGGTAACACTGGTGTTATCAAAGTCTGCTTGTATGATGTATAAGCCAGCCTCGATATTTTCTCTTGCAATTTCTGTTTTAGTAGCTCTCAGTCCATTGATTCTGCGAACTTCTCTTCCAGCCAGATCATAGATTACTACAGATCTGATTATCTCAGAAGAGCGGACAAATAGTGACTCATTAGCTGGATTAGGATAAGCACCAAAGTTTATAGTTTCCTTGATAGAATTATCTATGCTGGTAGTTCCTCCGGTATTAGTAGCCTGAAGAACAACATTCATTCTAGGTGCCAGGTATCCAATGATGGAGTCTACATACATTCTTCCTTTCTCAGGAGACATATCAGGGTTAGAAGCTAGCTGGCTACAGTTAGCCACAGCACCTGGAACAGGATCTCCACCAGTAGCAGCATCCCAGGTAGCTATGAAGTCTTCCTCATTCCACCAATCCCATGGGCTTAATTCTTCCGTAGCAGGAAGTAGCGGTACACATGGAGTTCTACAATCATAGCGTTCTCCCGGCTCTAAGGCTGGCCTTACAAATAGGAAAAGTCCTTCATTTCCTTCATTATTATTATTGGCTGATTGTGTAAATACATCATTGAAGGTGCCATCTTCCAGTATCTGTTGATTTCCTTTCCTCCGTGAGGTTTGAATGATAGACTTACTATCAAAACTCTGGCATTCTGATAAAATAACAGGGTCTATCATGGGAGTAATTACGCATGATCTCCTGGGCTTTGTTTGAAATGAAACTATGGGTTTCCCATTTTCTTCTATCCAGGTAGTATCTAATAAGAACCCCCCAATAGTGAAGAGGAAGTTAATGTCAGAGTCGTATCCTGGGTGATTGATAACATTGGCAGAAGCAGACTGGGGACCAGTTCCCCAAATATTTCCTATTACTAGCGTATCCAGATAGTGCTTAGAAGGTATAGAGTCAAAGTCGACGAACTTATTTTGGATCATCTTCTGAAAATCATCCATTAGTCCATTGAAGAGGGCTATGTATCCACCCATTTCTACTCCACCTACTGCTATTTTAGTGGGATTGAGAGACCAGGGATTTCCCATCTCAAAAACAGATTTCCTTAAAAATCTGACTAAGGCGTGCGTATCTTGTGAAGCTCTGTACAAGGCTTCTAAAGCCGTTTTATCCCTTATGGTTCTATTTGGACTAACTGGATTCCACCCTAACCGATATTCATAGCTTACCGCTACATATCCCATTCTAGCAAGCCTTCTGCAAATTTCTACTACTGAACTGTCTCGCTTACCTCCGTTAGGGCTACCATTCACAATCGGAGGAAGGAAGTATCCGCCATGGGCTATCAGGACTATATGTCTTGCAGTTGAGGTATCCCCTTTAGGCATGTAAATATCTGCATGCAAACTGTCAAGTACAGGTTGATCTAATAGGATATTTTGATTAGACAGTATAGAATAATTAGTGGCATAGTAAACATCAGCTATTATACTGTCTTCTGAGAATAGTTCAGATAAGTATCTCTCTTGAGCGTATGCCTGGAGGGAGCATAGCATCATCCATCCCATGAGTAGGGTGTAAGTATTTTTCATAAGGGCTGAGTTTATCTCTCATTCATAATCTTTAATTGGATGAACGCAGCATATGTTACCAAGAAAGATGTAATACTTACGGAAGCTCTGTTCAGAGGAGAGAGGTGGGATGGAAGCTAGCTTTCGCTTCCATAAAAAAAGGCCGATCTGATCAGATCGGCCTTTAGTCATAATGAAAAATCTATTTTTCTTATTGCCACATTACCTTTTGGGTAACGCTAGTATTTTCAAAGTCAGCTTGAATGATGTATAAGCCTGCTTTGATATCTTCTCTGGCAATTTCTACTTCAGTAGCTCTCAAGCCATTGATTCTACGAACTTCCCTTCCTGCCAGATCAAAAACTCTTACAGATCTGATCACCTCAGAAGAACGTATAAATAGTGTCTCGTTCACTGGATTAGGGTATGCACCGAACTGGATGCTTTCTTTGATAGAATTATCTATGCTGGTAGTTACCCCCGAACTAGTAGCCAGTAGAACAGCGTTCATTCTAGGTGCTAGATATCCCATAACAGAGTCTAGGTATGTTCTTCCTTTCTCAGGAGACATATCAGGGTTAGAAGCTAGCTGGCTACAGTTGGCTACTGCGCCAGGAACGGGGTCACCGCCTGTAGCTAAATCCCATGTAGCTATGAAGTCAGCTTGATCCCACCAGTCCCATGGACCACCTTCATCCACAGCTGGAAGCTGTACCCCAAATCCACAGTCATAAAGCTGACCAGGAGCTACAGCAGGTCTCACAAATGGGAACATACCTTCATTACCTTCATTATTCGCATTGGCAGCTTGGGTAAATACATCATTGAATCCTGCTTCTACAAAGATCTGGTTATTTCCAAATCTATTGGATATCTCAGAAACTGAGAATGAACCCGAAGCCTGGCCAATAACAATGTCACCAGTAGTAGGAACAATTACATCTCCTATCCCATAGGGTGCATTCACGTCAAGTGGCGTATGGAATCCTACTACAGGCATATCTCCTGGATCTATCCATGAAGAATCACCTAAGGCACCCCCTAGATTGAAGACCATATTGAAGTCTGAAGAATATCCTACATGGTTAGGGATGTTAATGGCCCCCTGACTAGTACCTTCAATATTACCTACTAATAATGTATCTACATACACCTGGGCAGGCATGGAGTCGAAGTTGATGA
>JBCDBC010000630.1:0-4168 GCA_039184535.1 Bacteroidota bacterium
ATCTTTTTGGATTGTCATGCGCTTAAACCAAACCTACATGTAACTTATACTCTAAGATATTGAATATTTGTAATAAAATCGAATTTTGATATTAAAAATTTCATCTACACATGAAAAAATCTCTATCTTGGCTAATAGAGGCCGATTTTTGAGCCTATTTTTTTGACAAACCTTACACACTATGAACCTCGCAACCATCGACTGGGTCCTCATCGGAGCCTTTTTTGTTATATCTCTCCTCATCGGTATAGTAGTATCTAAAAAGGCCGGAAGTAGTGCTTCCGAGTTTTTTCTTTCAGGTAGGAATATGCCCTGGTGGTTATTAGGGATTTCCATGGTTGCGACCACTTTCTCCGCTGATACACCCAATCTGGTAACAGACATAGTCAGACAAAACGGAGTTTCCGGTAACTGGGTATGGTGGTGTTTCCTGTTAACAGGTATGCTGACAGTATTTGTCTATGCCAAGCTGTGGAGACGTTCAGGCGTTCAAACCGACCTGGAATTTTACGAACTCAGATACAGCGGAAAACCCGCTGCTTTCCTTAGAGGGTTCAGAGCCATCTACCTCGGATTTTTCTTTAATATCATGATCATGGCTACCGTTTCTTTGGCAGCCATTAAGATAGGGGGCGTTACGCTTGGACTAACCCCTGTACAGACCTTGCTCATTGCATGTACTGTAACCGTTTTTTATAGTTCTCTTGGGGGTCTAAGAGGGGTACTGATTACGGATTTCTTCCAATTTTTTATCGCTATTATTGGAGCTATATGGGCAGCTAAGGTAGCCCTAAATTTACCGGAGGTAGGAGGGCTATCTAACCTTCTTGCCAATGAGCAGGTGGCAGATAAGCTAAGTGTCATTCCCGACTTTAGCAGCATGTCTTTCAAAGATTTACTGCCTATCTTTATTCTTCCTTTGGCTGTCCAATGGTGGAGCGTATGGTATCCGGGGGCAGAACCGGGTGGAGGTGGATATATTGCTCAGCGTATGTTATCAGCCAAGAATGAAACCCATGCTACGGGTGCTACGCTTCTGTTTAATGCGGCTCATTATGCATTGAGACCCTGGCCATGGATCATCATCGCCCTCTGTTCTATCGTAGTGTTTCCTAATCTAAGTGATATACAAGAAGCTTTTCCAAACGTATCTCCAGATCTTATAGGGAATGACCTGGCATATCCAGCTATGCTGACCTTTTTACCTGCAGGTTTATTAGGATTGGTACTTGCCTCACTGATAGCAGCTTTTATGTCCACCATTTCTACTCATTTGAACTGGGGATCTTCTTACCTGGTATATGATTTCTACCAGAGATTTGTAAAGCCTGATGCATCAGAAAAAGAATTGGTTAACGCAGGGAGAATTTCTACCCTTCTCTTGATGGTCCTTTCCGCTTATCTCGCTTTGTATCTTGAGAATGCCCTACAGGCCTTTAACATTCTCCTACAAATAGGCGCTGGAACAGGGCTCATCTTCATTCTCCGCTGGTTCTGGTGGAGAATAAATGCTTACAGTGAAATAGCTGCCATGGCCATCTCTTTTATCCTGGCACTCTATTTCCAGATCGTTCATGAAAAATTAGGCTTTGCTCCTATAGAAGATGAGTACCAGCTTATATACGGAATCATTCTCACTACCATAGGTTGGGTAACCGTAACCTTCCTGGCGCCATCTACTGATGATAAGACCTTGAGAAACTTCTATAAAGTCATTCAGCCATCAGGAAGTGGATGGGATAGTGTCATAGATAAGGCAGCAAGTGACGGAGAGCCTTTAGCTGAGAATCCATCCAGAGGAAGACTCCCATTGGAAATCCTATGTATGGTGATAGGATCATTGACTGTGTATTCTGCTCTTTTCGCTACCGGATTCTGGATTTATGGAAAAACGACGCTGGCACTCATCCTAACAGCTGTGGCAGCAGGAGGTACGTTATTCCTGTTTAGAACTTGGGGAAAGTTACAAGGAACTGCTTCCTAAGCTTCATCAGGAAGAAATAGAGAACATAACTTGTCTCCTAAATTTAGAACGGTGTCTTAGGGTGAAACTCCCCTAACTACCTATATCTATGGGAAATGTTATTCCATTTTCACTGCCTATGAAAACATTGAGAGCCATATTATTAACCCTAATCATTACCTTACCCAGTATGGGGATGTGTCAGTATAGGGTTTCAGGGAAGGTCAGCATACAGAAAAACGGAAAGAAGAAAATACTAGGGAGAGATACCCGCTATGGGTCCTTCCAGTCCAAGGTGGGGAATAGCACCAATAGCCCTCTGCTGAATCCTGATAACAACATCATCATCAGTTTTCATCCACAAGGCTTTACGCCTACCCTAGCGGCCACTCAGAATGCCTACATCACTCAGGTTAATCAAAGGTTCATTCCTCAAGTCCTACCCGTGGTAGTAGGATCAGTGGTTTATTTTCTGAATGAAGACAATGAGTACCACAATGTATACAGCCGAACGCCCAGGTCCGCTTTTAACATAGGCCGTAGGTCTCCAGGGAATACCTATCCACAAAAAATACAAAAGACGGGGGTAATCAATATTTCCTGTGACATCCACTCACATATGAATGCGGTCGTATTGAGCTTAGACACTCCCTACTTCACCCGGGTGAAACCTGATGGGACCTATAGCATAACAGGCTTACCTGCCGGAAAGTATTCAGCCAGACTATTTCATAAATTTTTGGGAACGATGAGTCGGGAAGTAGAGGTAAGAGCAAATACTGCTCAACTAAACTTTGCACTATCTGAGAACTAATGCTAAGAGTATTTATCATACTGCTAGGAATCCAACTCCTTTTCTGTTTGCCAGGCTCTGCCCAATCAGTGTTTGAGTTTCAGGGAGCAGTAGATTTTGAATTAAGTGTGGGGGGAAAAGACTCTGAATTTTACTGGAATGGCATTAACAGGGATCGCACCAATCTAAGATTTGGGATACAGACAGCAGATCTGCTGGGGAGATGGAATATCACCAATCAGTGGTCTCTCCAAAGTAGGGCTATCGTGACACGGAAGTTAGGAGATGCTTTTGAAGAATTCAGACTAGCTCAATTAGCTGTAAACTGGGAATCCCCCAAAAAGCGAACGACCCTATCTTTTGGTAGATTTCTGACACCCTTTGGTTCCTTTTATAGTCGTCTACTCACATCTGACAGAGACTTTGTAGAAGCCCCCCTCTTCTACATGTATTATGTAAAGGTTTCTGAGCAGGTAGGATATTCAACCACTTATCTTAGTAGATCTGCAATTCCTATTCAGGGGGTTCCAGACTGGGGATTGGTTTCTGCCTACAGATTTGGCTACTCCAACGGACTAAAGGCCAAGTTTGAATTTCCGGATAAGTCCATCTCTTGGGAGGTGGCCTTAATACAGGCAGGTCCATCCTTTCAGGGAGGTATCAGTGATCCCATCTACCCAGGCGTTTCTACCAGACTTACCCTTCAACCCACCTACTTCTGGAAGCAGGGCATTTCCTTTAGCCATTCAGGCTTTATGCAGGAAGGAGGGATAGACATCAGTGATGAGGTAATGAGATCTTCCTACCAGACTATGCTGGGGATGGACTTTGAGTTAGGATTCTCCTACTGGGAATTCTCCGGAGAATTAACAGGTGTGAGGTATAAGGTTCCACGCTTTGATACAGATAATCAAGAGATCATTTCTGGTACAGACCTATTAAATTTGGAACTCTTTTCCGGGAACCTGGACTTAAAATATGAACCCCCCTTCATCAGTGGAGCCTACATAGCTTACAGGTTTGATTTTGTCACCTATGGAAAAGAGCGTTTTGATGGGATGGAAGAACAGCGCTGGGCATTTCCGGTAGAAAGGCATTCTGTTGCGCTAGGATACAGACTGGGAGAACATATACTGTTTAAAAGCGTTGCTTCTCTACAATCCTTTAAAAGAACGGACCTGGATTTCGACATGGATTCCTGGAGAAATACCGTTACTTTCTACTTCTAACACTGTTATGGGATCATTCTCCTCTATAAGAATACTTCTATTGGCAGGATTCTATATCCCTCAGGCGTTGTTCGCTCAAATTTCAAGTGGGTATCATCAAAAAGCCCTTCAGTTTCAGACTGCAGGGAATTTGGATTCTAGCAAAGTCTATTTCCAAAAAGCCATCTCTCTCCTAAGTCCAGA
>JBCDBC010000631.1:0-4167 GCA_039184535.1 Bacteroidota bacterium
CTTGAGAATGGGGGATCTGTAGTACTCATGTCGCATCTGGGAAGACCTAAAACAGGGCCCGAAGACAAGTTTAGCTTAAGACATACCATCAATACCTTACAGAAGTATGTGAATGTGGATGTAATGTTTGCGGAGGACTGTATAGGAGAATCTGCATTCGAAATGAGCCGCGACTTACAAGCTGGGCAGGTATTGCTACTGGAGAATGTCAGATTTTATAAAGAAGAGACAAAGGGAGATAAAGACTTTGCTGAGAAACTCTCCCAGCATGGAGATATCTATGCTAACGATGCCTTCGGAAGTGCACATAGAGCCCATGCCAGTACTACGGTGGTAGCAGAATTCTTTGAGGAGAAATTCTGCGGGTTTCTTCTAAAAAAGGAGATAGACAATGCTGAGAAGATTCTGAATAGTGAAGAAAGACCTGTATGTGCCATCATGGGTGGTGCCAAGGTATCTGACAAAATTCAGATCATGGAGAATCTGCTGGATAGAATAGACTACCTCCTGATAGGAGGCGGAATGGCTTATACCTTCCTAAGAGCCAAGAACTACCAGGTAGGAACTTCTCTCTTAGAACAGGATAAGATCGTTACGGCTGCGGCCATACTTAAGCGCGCCAAGCAAAAAGATGTTACCATACTTACTCCTGTAGACTCTGTCGTTTCTGACAAGTTCGGAGAAGATGGCAAGATTCAGGTGGTCAGACATGAGGATTTTCCCAAAGATATGATGGGACTGGATATAGGCCCCCAGACGTTCGAGTACTACTTTGACACTATCGTAAAGTCCAAGATCATTCTTTGGAACGGTCCTATGGGCGTATTTGAGATGGAGTCTTTCTCAAAAGGAACCATGGCCATAGCTGAAGCAGTAGTTACAGCCACAGAGTCAGGCGCATTCTCTCTTATAGGAGGAGGAGATTCAGCTGCTGCCATTGCTAAAGCTGGACTTGAAGATAAAGTATCTTATGTGTCTACTGGTGGGGGAGCCTTACTGGAGTACCTAGAAGGGAAAACACTGCCGGGTATTGCCGCGCTGGGGTAGGGAATTTTGAATGAGAGAATTTTGAATGACTGAATGAGAGAATGAGTAATAAAGTCCGTAGGACTGACACCTCTGTAGTGAATGAATGATTTAAGTAGAGGCGAAAAATATTTCGCCTAAGCCATGTAGGACTGAAACCTTGGTGGGAAATTTTGAATGAACAGATTTGAGATTATTCATGAACAATTGATAAAAACCTTGAAAGAGCTTATGCATATGCGTAAGTTCTTTTTCTTTTCTACCTATTGACTCTGATTTGTACGGCTGGTCCCACATACTCAAGCTTCTTTCTACAGCCATATTACTGGCTATGACGCTTCCAGATACGGGAAGTTTGATGGAATTGGGTTTGACGGAGCAATGGGTTTACCGGATCTCCTCCTTTGCCATAGGATTATTTACCCTGGCTGTAGCATTTGATACGATATACAAGGGTACTCCTATCCTAAGGATGGCCAACATCCTTTTCAGAAAGCCGGTCTGGTTTCAAATAGATACAGGAGGGCACTCTGATTACCTCAAACTCATCTTCAGGGAATGCCTGTATATCATCTTCGGGGCTAACCTCTTATGGGTCTCCTACCAAATAACTGTAGTTAAATATCCCGCCTTTACCCTGGGCTTGCTTCTCATGCTGGTGCATATGATCTCTCTGGGATTTCTCCTTTTCAGACCAGACGTGATGAGCCTCATCATCTGGAAGCCCGGTATCCTATACATGGACAATCAATTGAATGATATCCCCTGGGATGAGATCCAGAAAATAGATATTGGAGAACAGATAGTCACCATTTGGATAGGGGAAGAAATGTATCACGAAATGGACTTTAGTACCTATTCAGAGGACTTTCAGGACATGATTCAAGCCTGCCAACTGATGGGAGAACGAAAAAACTTTCCCGTAAATCTTGAACCTGTTAGCTAGAGAAGGCTTAATAACTGAATTTTGAATGAGAGAATGTTGAGTGAAGGAATTTTGAATGATTGAATGAGGGAATTTTGAATGAAAGAATTTTGAGTCATTGAATGTTGAATATCTATTTTTATGTCAAGCGGAGAAACTAACCTGAATACGCTCATCCGTCAGATGGAACCCCAACTCATGGAGGGAGACTATGTCTTCTGCGTAGCTGATGAGGATACCCACATAACGCCTTCTACTACTTTGGGGATGTTTCATGAAAAGGAAGGTCTAACCCTCATCCTCCACAAACGACAAGCAGATCTCCTGGGTCTCTCCTATTATGCCATCATGAAATGGATCAGCCTTACTGTTCATTCGTCCCTGGAAGCAGTAGGGTTGACGGCTGCCATTTCTAATGCACTGGCAAGGGCCAACATTAGTTGCAATGTGGTAGCGGCCTACTTCCATGATCATATTTTCATCCCGGAAGGTGATGAGGAAGATGCCATGGCCGTATTGAGATCTTTAGTAGAGGGAGGAGTGAATTCTGAATGATTGATTGAAGGAATTTTGAATGAATGAGTTTTGAATGATTGAATTCCGAATAAGAGAGTGAGCAGAAAAGTCAGTAGGACTGACACTTTGGTAGCGAAAGTTGGGAAATTAAAGTAGAGGCGAAAAATATTTCGCCTTAGCCATATAGGACAAACATAGTGGTAAATAGCTCATAAGCCTGAAGCTGTAATCGAATTAAGAATTACCCAAAAAAGCTCTGTAGGAGCGAAACCTGGTTGGAAAATTCTATATATTCTCCCTTGATCACAAACTACTACTTATGCCACGTACTGCCTTTGTAAGCGGAGCTACCGGATTTTTAGGACTGAATTTGATAGAGAAACTCACCCAGGATGGCTGGGAAGTTACTGCCCTCCACCGTTCTACTTCTGACTTAACTTACCTAAAACGCTTTCCTGTCAAACTAGCTGAAGGAAGTCTGTGGGATAAGGACTCCCTGGTAAAGGCCATCCCTGAAGGTACTGAAGTCATTTTCCACCTGGCCGGCGACACTAATATGTGGCGAAAGAAGAATGAGCAGCAATACCGCACCAATGTACTGGGTACACGCTATCTGGTAGAAGCTGCTGCTGCCAAGGGCGCTAAATGCTTCATACATACCTCCAGCGTATCTGCCTGGGGCCCTACCAAAGGCATCACCAATGAGGAAACTGAACCTATAGCTCAGAACTCCTTCATCAACTATGAAAAGACTAAGCTTCAAGGCGAAGAAGAAGCCCTAAAAGGTAGAGATATGGGCATGAAGGTGGTGATCGTTAACCCTGCCTCTATCGTGGGCCCATATGACAACAACAACTGGGGAAAGATCTTCCTGGCGCTCAAGAATAAGGAGGTCCCTTTTGTAGCGCCTGGGGAAAACAACTTTGTACACGTGAGTGAGGTGGTCAAAGGGCATATAGCTGCCGTAGACAAAGGAAAGGATGGAGAAAAGTACATCCTCAGCGGAGTCAATTCTAATCTTTCTGAGTACTTCAAGGAAGCCGCCCGACTGATGGGCATTCCTCTTCCTCCTATAGCTCCGGGGTTCATGTTTCGAATCCTCGGTCAGCTCATGCCTCTAACTGCTGCCATAAGTGGAAAGGAACCCCTCATTACGCCTGAACTGGCAGATATGATGACTCGCAAAGGTTATGGATTCTCTAACGAGAAAGCAAAACGTGAATTCGGCCTGGTGGATATCCCCCTGGAAAAGGGCGTAAAGGATAATTATGATTGGCTGGTAAAGGAGGGTATTTTGTGAGAATGAAGGACTGGAGTCCTTCTCTTGTCTCTTGATAAACAGGAGTTTGTCAAACAATCCCTTTTATACATCTCTACTTTACTGCGTCTACAGTCTGTTAATTAAGATTTCCATCCTAAGCTAGCGCTTTGATCAATACTGCCTCGTGCTCAACATCACCAAGGTACAGGCTACTACAGGCTCTATGCCTTCTTCCTTCAGTCTATTAATAAAAGGAAGATTCTCCGTACCTGGATTGAAGATCACCCTTCTAGGCTTGAGAGAAACAATCCAGTCTTCATAAGGCTCCTGATTTTTAGGATTGAGGTATAAAGTGATGGTATCTATCTCCTCTTCCTCTATGGAGGCTCTGTCTGTTTCTATGGAAACGCCTGCAACCTCACCTGCCTTTCTTCCGAAA
>JBCDBC010000632.1:0-4158 GCA_039184535.1 Bacteroidota bacterium
CAAATACGGCTTCATAATTTTTAGTCTTATTATCAAAAGGACAATAGGAAGTCCCTGTAGGTTTCTTAGGATATTTCGATGACAGTTGGCCAATATTAGATTGGGTGTTAGGAAGGCGTTCAATCTACAGAAAGGGATATTTCACCTCCAGTAGCTGAAATATTTACAGGAATTCCTCCACCATCAACCGAACCAGAAACAAATGAATCTTTGCGAGTTCCTTTAAAATCCTTGGAGGTATTAAATTCTACTCTTTGCGCCTTTAGGCTTAAATCAAGGCCCTTGTCCCCCTTGATTTGGGCTTTAACATCACCATTGGTATTTAGGTGAGCTCCATTCTCAATATAGTCCAGCTTAATACTTATCCTTCCATTGCTAATTACATCCATGGATTTTGCTTTACCTGTTATCACTACATCTCCTCCACTACTTCTCACAAAAATACTCCCTCCTGAGTGATCCAGGATAACATTCTCACCAGTTGATGAAACACTTACATCCCCCTCTGATCGATTCATAATTAATTCACCCCCACTAATTCTGATATCTGAATCCCCTACACAATCTCTTTTTTCTACATTTCCATTAGAGGTAACCAATAAGGTGGATCCAGTTACTCTTTCTAACAGCACATTTCCACTATTAGTCGTGTATGTATGTTGTCCTGATTGATCGGAGACATAAATATTCCCATTGTTTGCATGTGCCTTAATTTCGGCCTGACTGGGCATTTCAATGGTAAACGATATCCCAAATGCAAAATGTCCTTCTTCTAGTTTCCCCTTCCGAACAGCTTTAGCCAAAATTGTATTTCCTTCTTTTTCAATCTGTAAGTCATAGTATTCATAAAATGTCTCCATTATGGGATCTTCTTCTACAAGTTTTATCCCGTTGTGGCTTACATCTGTTTTTACCTCTACTTTATTAGTGCTATTTCCACTAATTCTAATATCTCCTCCAAAGGTTTTCGTTTCTAATCTTCCAGTTTCATCCAGGGTAAATGTTTCTATAAAGGAGTGAGGATTGGCTTGGCAGAATGTTACTAACATGAATGATACAAAAAACATCCCGGGTCCAATGATTAGGCTAATTAGCTTTTTCATATCGATAGTTGTTTATGATTAGTTGATGTTTCAAAGGGTTATCGATTGACTGAGTATATAGGTGATGGCTGTTAGTGAAGGCGTAGGAGTCCCAGGGCGGCTGCGTTAGCAGCCGCAAATTCCCTGAGGACTTGTTATAACATGATCTTAAGCTTACTTACTCATATCTGAGGGCAGTTACCGGATTAGACCTGGCAGCAGCTATGGTTTTATAGGCTACTGTGAGAATGGTAATGAGAACCACTAAGAGACCTGAAACAGCAAATACCGGCCAGCCTATCTCTATGCGGGTAGCAAAGTTTTCCAGCCAGCCATTCATCAGGTACCATGCGAGGGGCCAGGCAAGGAGGTTAGATACTAGCACCAGTAAGATAAATTCCTTGGAGAGCAGGTAAATAATATTTTGTGCACCAGCCCCAAAGACCTTCCGGATCCCAATTTCTTTCGTCCGCTTAAGGGCACTGAAAGAAGAGAGTCCGAATAATCCTAAGCAAGCCACGATAATGGCAAAGATGGCAAAGAGAGTGAAGACTCTACTGACGGTATGCTCATTGTTGTATTGGCGGTTATAATACTTATCCAGGAAGAAATACTCGTATGGGTTACCTGGGAAAAAGGAGGCATATTCCTTTTCTATGCTTGCCAATGTCTGCGAATAAGTTTCGGGTGTAATCTTGAGCGTAAAGTAGTCAGCCCAGTTGGTTACAAGTGGAAATACAATAGGGGCTACCGGAGCCTGAACCGACATCTGATGATAATCATCTACCACGCCAATGATCTTCCGTTTCTCTCCCCAGAATCTAACTTCCTGGGTTACGGCCTGCTCAGCTGACTCAAATCCCAGGTATTTTACCGCCGCATGGTTAAGTATAACGCCGTCCTTGTCTGTGGTAAAGGACTTGTCATAGTTTCTTCCGGCCAGAATCTTGATCCCGTAAGAAGGAAAATAATTATGGTCTACTCCAGCTATATAGATGATCTTATTGTCATTATCATTATCGGTTCCTTTTCTGATACCGTTGGTCCAGAAGATTTCATCTCCAGGTATGTTGGAAGAGCTAGTAACCGTCTTGACTTGAGAAATAGAAGCTATTTTCTCTTTGAAGGCATTCATGGTAGGTTCTCTCAAAGAGTCTACTTCAAATACGTTTGGTGCTTGAATTACCAAGGTCTCGGACATATTGAAACCCAGGTCAGCATCCCGCATATGCGATAACTGCTGGTATACAATGATGGTTCCTGCTATCAAAGCCACTGAAGCAGCAAACTGGAACACCACCAATATTCTTCTCAGCTGATTAGCTAGTTTCTTGGTAGACATGCTTCCCTTGAAAGCAGAAACAGGTCTGAAAGAAGATAGTACAAAAGCTGGATAGGCACCTGCTACTATAGATCCCAGGAGGAAAATACCTATAAATACCAGCCAGAAAATGGGATCAGATAGGAAGCTAAGATCTAGTTGAGAATCGGTCAATTGATTAAAGTATCGGATTCCTACGGCTACAATCAGAAGTCCAAAAATTACAGCTATGAAGTTGAGCAGAAAGGACTCTGTCAGGAACTGTGAAATAAGCTGCTTTTTGTAGGCACCTATGGTCTTACGTACCCCTACTTCCTTGGCTCTCTCCAAAGACCTGGCAGTTGAGAGGTTGATGTAATTGATCCATGCTATGAGGAGAATGAAGAACGCAATGATAGAAAGAAAGAAAACCGCTTCCCCATCTCCCTGCTCTTCGGGCTCTGATTCTTGAAGTAGATTAGAATATAAGTGGATATCTGTGATAGCCTGTAGTGGAAACTCAGATCTGAAGTTATACTTTTCAAAATCTTCCCCTCTTTCCTCATATAGAGCATCATCAAATCTTTTGTTGAATTCTTCTGGATCTGTCCCAGGTTGAAGGAGAACATAGGAGTTGAAGTCATACCATCCCCAGCTAGTTTCTGAAGCTATGGTCCCATCCTCATTCTGGGTATTCCTGTTGAGAGATTCATATGAGATCAGGAAATCAAATTTAATATGAGAGTTATTAGGGACATCCTTAGCTACGCCAGTAACTTCCATATCATTTCTTCCGTCCTGCCTTAGCACTTTCCCAATAGGATTATCTTCTCCAAAATACTTTTTGGCTATACTCTGAGAAATGACAACTTTATCAGGCTCAAGTAAGGCAGTTTTTGGATCGCCTTCTATTAGAGGGAAGTTGAATATTTTCAAAAAGGAAGGATCTACTATATGCATCCGTTCCTCCCTAAACTCCTTATCCTCATATTTCACTATTCCCCCTGTTGGAAACGCTCTGGCGTAATCTATTACCTCAGGCATTTTCTCCTTCATGAAAGGACCTACCCTAGGGACTGCTGCTGCGCAGTCTACGGTCATTTCATCATTCTGGTAGAGTTTATACCTGATTCTATACAGATTCTCATACTCATCATGAAACTTATCATAGCTTCGCTCATAAGAGACGTACTGCATGATGAAGAGTACAGCGGCAATTCCCAGTGCAAGACCGCCGATGTTGATGATTGAATAGCCTTTGTTCTTTACGAGGTTTCTCCAGTTGATGAGAAGATAGTGTCTAAACATGGCAGTATTAATTAAGGTAGAATGGATGTGTTTTAGTGCAAATGGCCTAAGGTAGTTGAAGACCTGAAACCAGTAGTTAAGATTGGCCACCCAGAGAGATCCCTGGTCGGTCATTAGCTCATATTTTTCTTCCAAATCCCCCAATACTTCCTCTGCCAGTTCCTCACGGAGAAACCAGAGCAGTAAGTCGGAAGCTAATTTGGGAGGCTGTTTATTCATATCTGAGAGAATTCACAGGATCACTGTGTGCTGCTTTTACGGTTTGTATACTGACGGTCAAAAGGGTCAGTCCTAAGGCGGCCAAACAAGCGCCCACATATACCCAGAAGGAGACAGACACTCTGTATTCAAAGTTGGCTAGCCATCCACTGAGGTAGTAGAAAGTTAAGGGTATTGCAAAGCAGCAGGAGATAGCTACCAGGATGACAAAGTCAGCTGAGAGTATTCTCCAAATATTACTGACCGAGG
>JBCDBC010000633.1:0-4157 GCA_039184535.1 Bacteroidota bacterium
CTCTTCAACTCTATTAATGATGACTAGAATTTGGGTTTCTATATTCCCCCTAAATGAAATTTCATTAGTAATAAAAGGCCTGTTCTCGGTCCATATTGAGTCTAGTTTATGTGCATTTTGACCATATCCAAGGGGCTCAGCTGCTTTTTCCAGGCTTGCCCATCGTTGATACGCTTTTCCTAGGTTTGATCGAATGTAATTAGCTATCTCTAGCTTGAATGCAACTTTCTTATCTAATGAAATATACCAATTATTAATCTGCTGAATGACAGCTAGCAATGCATCTAAGGCTTTAAACAAGTCTGTCCTTGATAGCCTATTTCTAGTATTCTGAATAAGCGTTCTTATCTCTTCTCCTTTCGCTTCAACGTCAAAGTAACTGATTCGTGCTACCTGTATGGGAGCACTACGTTCGAAGAAAGATTGCCAATCTTCTCTTTCGATCCCTTCTGTTAAATGCGCTGGTTTAATAAAATTGATCTGTCTGGCGAAGCGGTAAACAAATACCAATAGATCACGCATTTCTCTCTCGTCGACGGCAATAAAGTTAGGTTGCAGGGCCCTCAGTGATCTTTCTGAACGACTCGTGCCGTCCAAAGAAAGAAGATTAGAGTTGTTTCCAAGTTGCAACATGCTGCTTTTTGCTAATTAGCTCTACTTTAATCGTATTAATTATTTCCTGCCTGTAAAGGTCGTAGGTTCCCGACATCAGCTCCTATCCCCTCATTTATAAAAAAGGGAAAGACAAAGTTGAAGCGAGAATTATTGCTTCTTATGATATAGTCTACAGAAATCTTTAAGACACCTTCCAGTAACTGATCCTTCTCTACATTAACTCTCTCTAACCGTATTCTAGGTTCAAAATATAGGATAGCTGTACGAACTAGCTCTGATAAAAATGTTTCAAAAGAGTTATTCACAGGAGAAAAGACAAAATCCTGCAATTCACATCCATAGTTTGGCTGCAATACTCTTTCTCCCAAACTGGTAGAAAGAAGTATTTCCAAACTCTGGTCTATGTCTTCACGCCCAGCTACTAGTTTCGCCCCTCCTGAGTCCTTATCAAATGCTGGTGGGAAGCTCCATCCTTGTCCTAGAAATCCTGGCTGAACCTTTCTCTGTTCTATGCTTTCCATATTTAATGTGTTAAGTCTATCCTCCAATCATGACTGTAGGAGCACCCACTGTAATTGCTCCTCCGTGTGCCGTACTATCCCCAAGTCTTGCGGCAGGTTTCCCCCCAATCAATACCGTTGTGGATCCCATCACAATAGAATCTGGCGGTCCTACACAGGTCACGATATCCCCTACTACTGCTGCTGGCAAGCCTGCTATTAAGACAGTAGGCACTCCTGGCCCCACAATAGGCCCTCCAACATGAGGCACAAGTACCGTTACCTGAGGGCAAACATGCATATCTGTAATTCTAGCTGCAGGTGGCATATCAGTTAACATTAGTTTATTTGTACAATTCCTCCTTTTATCGTTGTTGAAGCAGCTCCGGTTAATTCTGCTGTAGCCCCTCCTTCTGCCTTCAGTCCCACTCCGGCACTAAGTTCTACATTCACCCCTCCTTCTTCTGTTAAATTCTGTGTGGCAGAAATCTCAATGTTCTGAGCTGCTCTGATCACTATGTCTGCTATACTATCTAGGGTAATCCCATCTGCGTTCAGCATGATTGAATTTCCATGTTGATCTGTCAGGTTGATCAACTGTTCATCATCACTAATAACCACCTTATTCCCTGCAGGAGTCTCTACGGTTATAATGCTCGTTTCATCATCAAAGAGTAACTTCATCTCAGAACGTGTGACAAATCCTTTGATGTGATTATCGTCCTGTGCGATTAAAGGTGCTGGTTTATTACTTGAGTTTAACATCCCTAGTACAATCGCATCTCTAGGATCATTATTAAGAAACCCGACTACTACCTCATCTCCTATTTCGGGCCTAAAAAACGATCCTCTGTTCTCTCCTGCGTCCAAACAGGATACTCTTGCCCACACACCTTCTGCTTCTACATCTATAATGGGTAATTTCACCAGAATCCGATCTTCTCCATCTGGATCATCCTGTAACTGGGAAACCACTCCTATTTGAAGGCCTTGAATTCCAGGAATGATACCTGAGGATAGGCCTTCTTCTATCATATTTTCCTGGTGAAACCAAGTAGGTTTTTTCCCAAACTGTGCGTGTGTATGCCAAGTTCCATCAAAGACTTCATGCCTAATAGCCGTCACATATGCATTACCGTTGAAGCGAGTACCAAGTCCTGCTAACTTGATTACTGTTCCGGGGGTTACCTCTGCAAATCCATCAAACTTTACCCGTCCTATTACCTTGGCTAGTTGACTTTTCATCACACATGCATCAGCCCAAGCCTGTAGCTCATCTTCAATCACTTGCCCACTATGCCTCAGCTCAAATTTGGAAGGGGAACTAACCTGGGCCAATTCATCATTATTGAAATTTCCAGGCATTTGTAAACGAGCAGCTCCTTCTGTTTCAAGCAACTGCTGATTTGTATAATCCCAGGAAGAAGCTTTAACCGCCTGATATTGATACCTAGCATCTGAGGCACCTTCAAACTCTAGCATAGTAGCACCATAAATCAGCTCCAGTACAGGTTGCGTACTTGAATCCGGGGTTCTGATAAAAACCGTTCCTTGATCTATCCAAACTAATTTGCCATTTGCTTCTGCTCTTGCTACCAAAAAATCCCAATCAGTAACATAGAATTGAACCAGTTCCTTATGCGTTAAAGTAGTAGCCTCTACCTCTGGAATTAGGCCATATTCGCCGATTATAGTTTCCCAAACCTCACTATCAGATTGTTCTATGAAGTATTTATTCTTTCTCCCAATAGTCATCTTCACACTCGCATCTCTTGCCTCTAGTACTAGCACACCTCCTTTATCTTCATAAAATGCGATACTATGCTTCGTGATAATCCCTTCAAAAAGGACAGTATTTAGGCTATCATGTCCTATGCTGATAGAGATCTCTTTTCCAGGGATAAAATCATCAGTACTACTTAACACAAAATCTTCATCCGCAGGATCCCCATCTTTTAAGATAATTCGAGCAAGGGGAATTTTATTGACTTCTCTTGAAAGGACTAGGCTCAGCACTTCCACTGTAGACGGAATTTCACTACCATCTATTAAAATACTATGCGTTACCAGGTCATAGGTACCTTCCTGCGGTATGACTCTTTCATTATTCATGTAGTGGAGAATTCAATTGGTGGCAACTGAATAGTTCGCTTTCCAGTGAGGTTGCGAAAACTCGTCAGATTGTTTTCTCTTGCCAACTGTAAATAGAGGGAAGAGTCCCCATATTCTCTATATGCTATGAGCGGAAGGGTTTCTCCTTCCTGAAAAGTCTTTTCTTTCGTGAGATCTGGAGAATTTTTATCTTCTTCTTTAACTCTCTTTATAGGCTCTTTATATTCTTTAAAATTTGCGCTTAACTTAGCCCTTAAAGGAGAGCCGTCAGGATTAAATAAGGTGTAGTTTATCTGTAAACTCGTTAGCCTACATTCCATGTAAAATGTTCCCCAGATTACTTTCAAGAACTTAGGCTGGTGAATCTCTCCATCAACCTTATATACAATTCTCACAAAATTATTGATCTGGGTAGCAACATCCTGGTCCTTATACTCATCGGGATAATTTTCTATGGTATTAGTTCCGTCAAAAAGGAAGTCCAGCTTTATTTCTTCTGGAGGGGTTTTGTCTTGTCGAGGATTATTTCCCTGTGTACCAGGAGCTTGGGTATCATCTTGTTTGATCTTAAGATTACGGGAGAATTGTTCAGGATTTATGGGGATAATAAAACGCTCGAAAGCTCCACGAAGAGATTTATCCTGATAGGCTAGTATAGCCATTTTACCTAATCTACCTTGTTCCCTAATACTAATATTTTCCATTATCTCTCCTGTTTATCTCTGAGTACCTGTAAGACTTTTTCGACACATTGGGCTATCATGTAATCCATAGATTTTTTATCTCTATTGGTAACATTTTGTGACGTTTGGGCTGTTTGAGTACCTCCTTCTCCAATAGTTGCTTTGATATGGAGTTCTCGAATTTCTATAGGCATAATCCACTATTATCTTACTTCAAATCGGTTGTAATGAAGTTCCAAAGTCTCAA
>JBCDBC010000634.1:0-4157 GCA_039184535.1 Bacteroidota bacterium
AATTTATACTAATATAAATACACAAAGCGATCTATTTCAATCATCTGCCGACAAATGGTATACTGTCGTTCTTGAGAGGTTATTTATTTAAGATTAATGGTTTTTTAATAAAATTGTACTATATCAAATAATTACTTTGAATATTATTCGTCTGCTGAATTATATATACATTCGTTTAATTTAAATCAGCCCCCCTTAAATGAAGATTTATCCTTAATTTGCAACATGCCAATAAGTAATTGGGGAAAATACCCTGTTATAGAAGGAGAGGAGAAGTATTTAAGGACTGGAGAGGAGCTTTTATCTGAAAAGAGCTGGATCCCCAGAGGAATGGGAAGATGCTATGGTGATTCATCCTTAGGACAGCATATGCTTTCCTCTTTAAAGTTGAATAAGTTTCTCTACTTTGATCAGTCAACAGGTATCCTTCATTGCCAGTCAGGAGTTACCTACGAAGACATCCTTAATACCTTTGTACCTAAAGGCTGGTTTCCCCCTGTAACCCCCGGAACCAAATTTGTCAGTATGGGAGGTGCAGTAGCATCAGATGTGCACGGCAAAAACCATCACTCTGAAGGTGCTATTTCCAGCCATATACTAGACTTTCATCTTCTTACTGCAAAGGGAGAAGTGCTTTACTGTTCGAGAGAAGAGAACCCTGATGCTTTCCATGCTACCATGGGAGGTATGGGATTGACAGGCTTTATCCTAGACTTGAGAATACAGCTAAAGCCCATTAGTAGCGCCTGGATACAAATGGAGTCTATGAAGGCTAAAAACCTGGAAGAAATCATCAACCTTTCTGAGTCTTTTTCTGACGCCACCTATACCATGGCCTGGATAGATTGCCTAGCAAGTGGAAAGAAAATGGGGCGGAGTATTCTCATGAAAGGAGAACATATACACTCTGATAGTCTGGTAGGTAAAAAGAAAGCAGCCCCCCTTCAACTACCTAACAAGAAGAAATTAACGGTTCCTTTTGATTTTCCCTCCTTTATCCTAAACCCGCTTTCCATTAAAGCTTTTAACTTTCTCTACTATCACAAACAGTTTACGAAGGAAGTTCAGAAGGTAGTAGACTATGACAGCTTTTTCTATCCGCTGGACAGCATCTATCATTGGAATCGGATTTATGGGAAAAAAGGCTTTATCCAATATCAGTTTGTGCTCCCTAAAGAATCCTCTCTGGAAGGTCTGAAAAATATTCTTCACAGGATAAGTGCGAAAAATATGGGATCCTTCCTAGCAGTCTTAAAGCTTTTTGGAAAGCAAGAGAGCCTAATCAGCTTTCCCATGGAAGGATTTACACTGGCATTAGATTTCCCTATCACCAAAGGCTTATTTCCCTTCCTGGATGAGCTGGATAAAGTAGTCCTGGATTATGGCGGGAGAGTTTACCTGACCAAAGACGCCAGACTAAAGCCAGAAAACCTCCCAGCTATGTATCCTCAGCTTGAGAAATTTAAGCGCATTGTACAACGGCTAGATCCTGAGGGAAGCATCAGATCTCTTCAGTCAGAAAGACTCAAACTGCATCTTCAACCTGAGATAGTATAAAAAAGGCAGGAGAAAATCCTCCTGCCCTATTAACATATCTTTACTCAAACACAATTTTTCGCCTACCTACTCCTTTCTCTGTCATTACCATAAGGAGGTAGTATCCTGGAGGAATTTTACTTCTGTCCAGTTGTAAGCTATTCTCACCAGAGAATAATTTTCTTGAGTCTCGCCAAACCTCCTGTCCATTCAGATTATAGAGACTTAACTTCGCACTTGAGGAAGAAATTTCTGCAGACCACTGAATGATCAGTGTAGACTCTACCGGATTAGGGAATAGCGTAAACGCATTTTCTGCTAGACTTCCCTCTATGCTAGTCGCTACGAAAGCAAAAGGTGCTGAAATTTGATCACAGCCTTCCTCACTGGTAACCCTGACTTTGTATACCCCCGTCCTATCTGGGATCAGGTTAGGGTTTATAGCTCCCTGGAGTAGGGTATCATTTCTTAGCCATTGGTAGCTAGAATAACTTGAGTCGATGCTTAAAGTATCTGCCTCCAACTGAATCACTGGTACCTCAGGCTTAGCATAAACGGAAATTACGCTACTCACACTATCCGTACATCCATCTGTATACACATAGGTGATGTTAAAATTCCCTGGACTTACATTGGTAGGATCAAAGCTTCCTCCAAATACACCAGGACCTTGATAGATTCCCCCTTCTGGAGTAGCTCCCTGCATACTTATTTCAGCTCCATCTTCGCACACCCCTCCAAAATCTGGTATGGTCAATCCTGCTATTTCGCCTTTTACACTTATACTTCCATAAGCAGTGTCCTTACAGCCCACCTGATTGGTATAGATATAGCTGATGCTAAAGTCTCCCACACCTACTGAATCTGGATAAAAGCTGCCAGTGTTTATACCTGGACCTGCATATTCTCCTCCTTCTGGGAATCCTCCTGAAAGAGAAATAGAATCTCCCTCCACACATACGGGATCAAAGTTCAGCAGGTTAGCCGTAGGTACAGTAAGTACGTTAATTCCTGTAGAGGTTCTATTAGTACACCCATTAATGTCAGTATAAGTGTAGTTGATGATGTGAAATCCTTCTCCAGCAGAATCTGGCAGAAACTGATCTCCACTTAGGCCAGTACCTTGATAGATTCCCCCTAGTGGTAATCCTCCTAAAGTAACTGCTTCTGCATCCTCACACAGCGGCTCAAAGGTATTCATGGAAACATCCGGTTTGTCTCTCACCTGAATGTCCTGAGTAGCAAAACTGTTACAACCAGCAAAGCCTGAATAAGTGTACGTAATAGTATGTATACCCGGACCTGCAGTAGCCGGATTAAAGGTACTATCCGTTATTCCTGTACCACTATAGACCCCTCCTACAGGAGAAGCACCCGCTATATTAATAGGGTCATCATTCACACATACCTCAGTTAGGGAGTTCCAGCTAATAGGAATTATGGCCCCTATTTCTAGATCTTCCCCATTATTCTGTCCATCTACTTCTGGCTCCGAAGCCCTTAGTCTGATTCTGTAAGAAGATCCCTCCTTCACTTCCTGCGGAAAAGTGAGTGTCATTAATCCATTAGTAGCGGTAGAATTTAGCGTACCTATCACCTGGGCTTCCGCGAAGTCTCCAAATTCATTGGATAGCTCTGCGGTATAAACATTCCCGGAGTTGATACTTGTATTCTCCACACTAAAGATGAAGCTTTCAGATTCTCCCGGACAGAAATTCGAATCGCTCAAGGAGAAACTGATGTCTGCGAAGGTATTATTCACCTCCAGGTTAATGTTCATTAATGAAGTAGGATTATCAGGATCATTAGAGCTGATCCATGCAAATCCACTGTAGGAACCTTCTACAAGCCCACTTGTGCTAATAATCACCTTGGTACCGGCTGACTCATCTGGGAGAATATCTCCTGAAGTGGGTGTACCGCTCGAAAGCCAGTTGTTGGCCGGGTTGGTAAACAGTCCCCAATTCAGGGTTTCCGTTCCGTCATTAAAAATGGTTACCGCCAGTTCCGTCGTATTGTTCTGATCTAGTGTTACCTCAAAGTTAGAATTAGAAACACGTATATCAGCCTCTGAAATAACTTCTAGCCTGATAGGTATTTCTATTTTAGGACTGGAAGGATCATTAGAGATGATATCCAGGGTATCTACGTATAAGCCCTGAATAAGAGAATCAGCATCAAAAGTAACTATTACCTTCTGCGTACCATTTTCAGGCAATGCTCCTGAAGCTACGGAAACGGATAGCCAGCTAGCTTCAAAAGAAGTACCCCAAATGAGTAGGTCTTCTCCTTCATTTGTGATGACAAGTGAATCTGTAATTTGGCGCCCCTTAAAGACCGTTTTGTCGATGGCTGCCACATCAACAGTAATCGTACTGGCCAAAGGGTTCTTGGCTGAGACAGGAACTAACTGTAGAAGCAGGGAAAAGTAAAGGAATACAGGCAACGTAAAATTCTTTCTCAAAAAGGAATACCCTACCATGATTTGGACTGTAGTTTAAAATTCCTCTATAAGGTGGCATTTGTTTTGAATATTCAGAAATTATATTTATTGAATTATATAACATCAAAGATGTTAGCCTCTGTAACCAAAATGACAGAAAATGCCTGTTTTATTTTAT
>JBCDBC010000635.1:0-4148 GCA_039184535.1 Bacteroidota bacterium
CAGAACTGACAGGGGCTATATGCTTAACGCATGGTATATTTTATGTGTTTCTCTGCTTAAGCTTAAAACTGATCACAGTAATCAGTCAATGGCTTAATACGAGCATACTCAGGATCGATGGCTAAGATTTTATCGATGAATGGTCTCGCAGCACCACAGTTGTAGTTAGCATTACCATTAGGATCAAAGTTGTAGTTAGCTAAGATCTCATAAGAAGTAAGAATTAGGTTCTTTTCTGACTTCTTTAGTTCCTCTGGTGCTTTTTCCCCAAATGCAGCAACTACTCTCTCAGCTGGTCCTTTTACTTCCCAAGAAACGGCAGAGGTATCAGCAGTTTTGATAGCTTGATCTTTTTTATAAGCCATCTGCATCAGAAACTGGTAAGGAGGAGTGTAGTCATTCTTAAGGTTTAGTACCTCATCAAAGTACTGCTCAGCCTTATCATAGTTCTCAGCATAGAAATTAGCTTTTGCAGTGGTGTAATATAGCTTCAAGCTCTTGGCTACAGAATTATCCAGGAACAACTCTCTATAGTGAGCTTCCTTACCATAGTTTTCAAGGGTAGCTTCTTTATCTTTTGCTTTTCTAGCTGCCTTCCCTAAGGCTTCAAACTCACCTGCCAGTTTCTCGTAGATGGTTACATTCTCTGCATCAAAAGAAACTACCTTGTCAAAGTTCTTGTCAGCCTCTTCCATATTACCTTGTGCCAGCATGATACGGCCATAAGACTCATAGTCATCCTTGATGGTGTACTCAGGCTTAATGTTGGCAAAGTAATCATCCATATTAGCCTTGGCCTTATCCTGATCACCCATCTTGTGGTAAGCCATACCAGTCAAACGTCTCATTACGTTAGTGATGGTGTCCTGCTTAAGGGTCTCTAGCTCAGAGATAGCCTCAGTATAGTTTTCACTCAGGAAGAGGAAACTTGCGTAACGGATACGGGCAGCCAAATCATTACCCGCCAGCTCAACATATTTTTTGTAATCGTCTCTTGCCTGCTCAAAACGCTTGGCTTT
Source organism: Bacteroidota bacterium (assembly GCA_039184535.1). Classification (GTDB taxonomy): domain Bacteria; phylum Bacteroidota; class Bacteroidia; order J057; family J057; genus JBCBKZ01. The sequence goes on from JBCDBC010000635.1 coordinate 1,020, forward strand.
CAACCATAGCTCTCCTCTATACTTGTAAGAAGGAGCAAACTCAGGATCAAGCTCTATGGCTTTGTTCAGGTACTTAGCACCTTCATCATACTCCTGAGATTCGATCTTCATCTGACCTACTCTGGTATATCCAGGCACAAATTTAGGGGCAAGATCAATAGCTTTCATATACTGGTCCAGGGCTAACTCAGCTACGTCTTTCTGATAATAGTAGTCACCTAGAGCTATATAGGAAGCTGGATTGTCAGGAGCTTCAGACTGTCCTTGTAGGAGGAAAACTTCCGCTTTTTTGAATTCTTTGTCTTCTATGTAGGCAGCTGCAACAGCAAACTTCACATTTACATCTCTACCTTTATCATAGTATAGCGCTTTTTTAGTGAGGATCTCATCCGCTTCATAAGACTTACCCTCCTTGATGAGCAGTCTTGCGATACCTACATGGTTGTATGGGTAACGGTTTTTAGCTTTAATACCTGCTCTGAAAGCATTATCAGCACCATTAAAGTCCCCAGACTCAAAAAGTGCTGTTCCTTTCCAGTAGTAAAATTCTGGGTTATCATTTTCCTGACCTATGAGCGAATTCAATACCTGAACGGCTTCAGAATAGTTCTCCTCGTTAATCAGTGATTTAGCCTCGTCCAGGGACTGGGCGTTCAGCTGGAAGCTGCCTACCAATAGCCCGCACACAACGAGAACAAACAAGCGTTTAAGCATAATGTTAAAATTTAATAGTTGAGTTTCAATAAATTAAGTTAGGTAATAACAGTAAAATCTTTTTGGGTTATTGTTGTGCTTCCGACTGCTCTGCTTTGGAAGGGAATTTGACTATTCTGGTGATTCCCTGGTCGGGTACCAAGCCGGCTTTGTGAAATATGCGTTGGCCCTGATCATGAGCCAGGTAGGCTACAAATCCAGAACCCAGTCCAAATTTAGATTCCCTTAGAATGGTAAAAATACCCCGTGAATATGGATAACAATTTTGTTTTATGAAAGCCTGATACGGTTGAAAGGCCGCATATTCAGCGCTAAATGAGCATTCATATTCTGGGACTACCCCTAGTACATTCACTTTTTCCAAAAACCCGATGGCTTTATCATCGTCCTGATCACTGATCCAGGGCACCCCAATGATCCCAAGGGCGTTGGGTGATTGGGAAACGTAGTCTATTACCTCCGGGTTAGAATTAGAAGCAAAAATATTTTCAGTTGTGAGTTGTCTCTCTACCAGTATACTGTCCCTTAGAAACTTCAGGGTACTAGACTGTGCATTATCAAAGGTGATGGTAATCTTTTCATTTTTTCCGGTAGGATTAATGTCATTCCAGTTCTGAATTTTCCCGGTGAGTATGTCCTCTAACTCAAAAGAGGCCATCCTTGTTATAGGATTATCAGGGTGGGTGATGAATGCAACGGCGTCTGTAGCTATTCTACTGGTTTTAGCGCTGGTACTCTGATCTATGAGATACCTTTCTTCTTTCTTAGATAGCGCTCTGCTGGTAATGACAAGCCTTACAGTATCACTATTCAACATAGTTTCTACTGCTTTTTCTCCTGGCTGATACAGTGCATTAATATGCGCATCAGGGTAGGTTCCCTGGAAAGTCTCAATAGCGGATTCTAGGATAGGCTGGTAAGTCTCATCCACTACTATAGTGATTTCTCCAGTGGTACTGCTTTCCTTCACACTTATAGGTTTATAAGGCTTATCAGCAGCTACCGTATTCCCCTTGTTACCCCCGGGTGAACAGCTAGAAATTAAAATCAAACATATAGCTACCCCAGTAATGTAGGATTTAGTCATATTATGATTTTGGAAAAAGAGGCCCACAAATTTAACACTTTTTCTCATTTCTTCTTTTCCTGAATGACAGTATTTTAATTTTTTCTTTCCTTTTATGTTAAAAAACACATCTAAATGACATTAAAGGTTTGAATTTATTAGAGTGTTTTTCCCCGAAAATTCCATAAAAAATGGCTAATTCGCCTTCAATTTCTTGAGAATTTTCCTTTTGAGAGAATGACTTTTAGGTAATTCATGTAATTACCATATGAACCAATCTGTGACTATGAACCAAGATGCTATTTCATCTTTATCCTATCAGAAACATATAAGAGAGACTGTTATACTCTCTATACCAGTAATTATAGGACAGTTAGGGAATGTTCTCATGATGGTCATAGATAATATGATGGTGGGTGCACTGGGCTACCAGGAGCTTTCTGCTGCCTCCCTGGCTAATAATATCTTCTTCTTTATTTTTGTGTTTGGGATGGGATTGGGTTTTGCCATTACTCCCTTAGTAGCAGAGGCTAAATCCGCTGGGAGAATTATTCTATGTGGTAGATACTTTTCACATGGTGTGTTTCTTGGGATGATTACTGGCCTCCTATTAGGATTACTGGTATTGGGAAGCATCATGCTATTGCCATTTATGGACCAACCTCCTGAAGACGTGGTTCTGGCAGAGAGTTATATGATCTATCTGGCGATCTCTGTAGTGCCTATGACCCTCTTTCTGGTGGGGAAACATTTTGCTGATGGTCTATCCTTCACCCGCCCAGCCATGTACATCACTATTCTGGGTTTACTGGTCAATGTAGGTGGGAACTGGCTGTTTATTTATGGCAACTGGGGTTTCCCCAGGATGGAATTAGACGGAGCAGGTCTCGCTACGGTCCTTAGTAGGGTAGTGATGATGGGCATGATCTTTTGGCATCTACTGGCAAATAAAAAATACAAGGAATATTTTCAAGGGATTCAATGGAAGCGTATTGAAATGCCTGTAGTCAATAAAATTATATCGCTAGCCATCCCTTCAGGTCTGCAGTTTTTCTTTGAAGTGAGTGCCTTTGTAGGGGCTTCCCTCATGATAGGATGGATAGGGGCGGTAGAACGTGCTGCTCATCAGATCGCCATAAGTTTGGCTTCTGTAACATATATGGTCACTACTGGGATTTCTGCAGGTACTACCATCAGAGTAGGTACAGCATTTGGGAAACGGGATATGGATAGCGTGAAAAGAGCAGGATTGAGTGGAGTTTTTCTTTCTATACTCTTCATGGTGCTGGCAGCCATAGTATTTGTCATTGGTAAAGATTGGTTGCCCACTTTTTACATAGATGATGAGG
>JBCDBC010000636.1:0-4142 GCA_039184535.1 Bacteroidota bacterium
CCTGTCCATGACCCTTATGCTATCCCTAAATTGAGGTTATAAAGGCCAGCATCTTTTCAGCTATTTCTTCCCCCTTGTCTTCCTGAAGAAAGTGTCCTCCTTGCTGGATGATTTCATGAGGCTGTCCCTTAGTGCCGGGAATCAGTTTCTGCATAACCATTTCTCCGCCCTTGGTTACGGGATCACTATCACTAAATAAGGTCAGAAAGGGTTTCTCAAACTTCATAAGGGAAGCCCATGCAGCTTTATTATTAGCATTCTCCGGATCTTCAGGCGTGCTGGGTACCAATGCTGGGAATATTTTAGCTCCAGCTTTGTACGTCTCATCAGGATGAGGTGCATTGTAAGCAGCAAGTATTTCTGAAGATAAATCAGAAACGGTAGCTCGTTGAAGGATCATATCCACAGGGAAAGGATCCATCTTCTGCGAAGCTTTTTGCCAAGCCAGGAAGGCATCTGGCATTTGCTGATCTCCTGTAGGAAGGCCGGTATTACCTGCAGTTACTGTAAGTATGCTATCAGGGTGTTCTGCCACTATCCTCAACCCAAGTAATCCGCCCCAGTCCTGCACAAACAAATGGAATCTCTCCAACTTTAGTCGTTCAAAGACCAATTCTTTCAACCAGGCCAGATGTCTAGCATAGGTGTAGTCTGACTGCTGAGTAGGCTTATCGGATCTGCCAAAGCCGATTAGATCAGGCGCTATCACTCTATATCCTCCTGCTACCAGAACAGGGATCATTTTTCTGTATAGGTAGCTCCATGAAGGTTCTCCATGCAGCAGGAGAATTACCTCCTTGCCGGTTGGATTTTCATCTACATAATGCATTCTCAAACCATCTACCTCTGCATAATTTGGCGCAAAGGGATAGTCGGGTAGATTCTCAAATCTTTCGTCTGGAGTTCTTACAAATGGGATAGCCATATTATTCTTTTGTTTCTTTTTCCTGATTTAGTGTGTTAAGTTCTTCCTCTAATGCCTCTTTCTCTCGTTGATTTCTGCTAAGCTGAGCTTCTAAGATCATCTTGGTATAAGGGTTATCTTCCGACTTGAGTTTTTTCTCAAGGTCAATAATCATTTCTCCCAAACCCTTTACCAGTTCTTCCTTTTCCTGCTTGTCTTTATTTGCAAAAGAACGATTGAAGATGAGCTTATTTATATCCTCTTCAGGTTCTCCGGTTTCTTCAGTTTCTCCCTTTTTAGCTCGAGGCTTTTTAGGGATCATGGGTTCAGGTGTCTGCCGCTGATTCATGAAGGTAGGAGAAACTATTTCCACTTTATTTTCATGAAATACATCCAGAATAGCGGCATTCAAGGCTGATCTCGCCCCCACTAACTCACTACCTATTTTAAGAGAGCCATGAACAATGTATATAATGGAGAAATCTCCTAATTCTTTTACGATGACAATGGGGTTCGTTAAGTTGATAGAGGTAGCCGCTTCTTTGAGGAGTTCTTCTACCTTTTTTCTGGAGACATCATATCCCAGAGATACGGTAGAAGATACAAAGGTATTCTCTTCACTGTAGATTTTTACAGGATTAGAGGCAATGTAAAGATTTGGGAGAACCAGCAAATTACTATCCTCCATTTCTATCATTGTATAGATTAAGCCCTTACGTTCTACACAGCCAAAATAGTCTCCTACAGAAATAAAGGAACCCACCTTGAGTTCATCTACGGATTGCCCCATAAAGCCAGCGATGATATTACCTAAAAGGGTAGTGGAACTCAGAGCGATTGCTGCAGTAAGTATGGCTCCCAGAAAGCTAATAGCTTGCTCTTTTTCATCTTTATCCATCAGATTATCTGGAATGGAAAAAATAATGAATATGGCTCCTACCAAAACAATGCAAAAGGCCAATACTTGTCGGATGAGTTTTCTGGACTTAGCTATAGACTTAGTTCTGCTGAGAAACCATTGATTAAACAAGAAAACCAGAATGACGACAAGAAAGGTTCCGATTAAAGGTAAATACACAAGTGGGTCAGTAGCAGTATCAGCGAGAAGCGAGTTCATGGGTCGTAGGACTTTCCCTCAAACTAAAAAATTAAGGGGGTACAAGCAAAAGGGTGCTCTATTGTAGCGTTCTTGAGGAGTAAAACCATCCTACAGCATCCTGAGTTGTCTTTTAGTCATCACTTAATAATTAACACTCAAAACTCACTCATTCACTCATTCAAAATTCACTCATTCACTCATCCAAAATTCAACCTATGGGAAGGCCAGACTTTACAGACATACATAGTGGAGAAGAGTTTTCTCGCTGGTACTGGAAGAAAGAAGAACTAGTAGCTATTTGTAAGGCCAGTGGATTACCTCTCCAAGGGTCCAAGTTTGAGTTACAGGATAGGATTAAGTATGCCCTGGATCACGATGGGGCCATTCTCCCTCCTAAGAAGAAACAAAAGCCAACCTCCCGTTTCAAATGGGCCAAGGAAATGCTAAGCTTGGAAACAGAAATCACAGATAATATCTCCTTTGGACTTAATGTGAGGGGATTCCTTCAAAGCCAGATAGGGCCTAAGTTCATTTGTCATACAGACTTTATGGATTGGGTGAAGGCTAACCCAGGGAAAACCCTTCATGATGCCATAGACATGTGGTGGCAACTAGAGGAGCGCAAAAAGGATCCCAACTTCAAGCGGGAAATAGCTGCTCATAACATGATGAACCAGTACTTCCGGGATTTTATGGAAGACAATCCGGACAGACCCATAGCAGATGCCAGAGCTTGCTGGAAGCTAAAAAAACAACTTCCCACTCAAAACAACCAGGTGGTGTATGAGTCGTCCGATCTGGCTCTTATCGGGTAGAGCTTCCTTGGCCTCATAGGTCTTGAGTGTACAAATTTATTCACGCCAAGACGCAAAGTCGCAAAGGTTTTAGTAGTTTACCTGGTACACCAACTACTACTCATATATGCGACCCATTTATCTGCTACTCATTGCTATTTGCTGCTCCCTGGAACTATTCTCCCAAACCATCATTCCCATAGAAAGTAATGCTTATAGCATAGTCCTGCAAACAGATGAGGAAGGCAGGCTTAGGCAGGTGTACTTTGGAGAAAAGCTGGGGTCCGCAGAAGAATATGGACTCATAGCTGACCAGCTTCGCTATGATGGCACCAACGAAGATGTCTTTAACCATACCTACACGCCTAAGGGGACATGGAACATAGCGGAACCAGCCCTTGACATTCTGCATGCAGATGGAAATCCTGCTACAGAACTCATCTATGCCAGTCATGAAGTAAGAGAGGAGGAAGCTGGCGTGAAGCTAACAGCCATCAAACTGATAGATGAGGTGTATAAGACCAAAGTAGTCTTGCTGTATCGGGTATTCACCAAGGAAAATGTATTTGAGCAGTGGGTAGAAATTCAGAATAATGAGGAGGCGCCCATCACCCTGAATAAGTTTGCCTCAGCTAATCTGTACTTCAGAAATGATGCTTTCCATCTGACCCACTATCACGGTTCCTGGGCTGAAGAAATGCAGCCGGAAATCACTCAGCTCACTCACGGCATAAAAGTGCTAGACTCCAAATTGGGTACTCGCGCTAATCTATATGCACCGCCTACCTTTATGCTTTCCTTTGATCAGCCCGCTACAGAAAATGAGGGTGCGGTGATGTTAGCTAATCTGGCTTGGTCCGGGAATTACCAGTTTGATTTTGAAATGGATAGGTATGATAACCTGAGACTGATTGCAGGGGCTAACTCTCATGCTTCCGCCTACCAGCTAAAGCCCAAAGAGAAGTTTGAAACGCCCCATTTCCTCTTCTCATATGCCGAGAACGGAATAGGGGAGGCGAGTAGACAAATGCATGATTGGGCCCGAAAGTACCGCTTATATGATGGAGAAGGAGAACGTCTTACCCTGCTCAATAACTGGGAAGCCACCTACTTCGACTTTAACCAGGAAAAGCTGGTTGAGCTACTGGATGATGCGGTTACGCTAGGCGTGGACCTCTTTCTGTTGGACGACGGTTGGTTCGCGAATAAGTACCCACGAAACAGCGACAGATCAGGCCTGGGTCGGGTCTTCGAGCAGGCCACGGGCGTGCGCGATGCGGAAGCCGTTGACGTAGCGGTTGAAGTTGGGCTGTCCGAGGTCGCGGGTGACCGACCTCGAAACGCG
>JBCDBC010000637.1:0-4138 GCA_039184535.1 Bacteroidota bacterium
ATGAGGCAATCAGAAGAGTTCATCAAGGTAATGGGCTCACAAATCAATGTAGATAACAGATTTATGTACCAACATTACGATAATACCTCCACAGAAGGACTGGATGAGGCCTGGGAACCAGATCCAAAAACCCTCATCTTTAAGGAATATCCTAAAAAATTTATCAATAAGGTACTGAGTCCTGATGTACCTACAGATTACTCGGCTAATCCTTATCAGGGCTGTGAACATGGCTGTGTGTATTGTTATGCGAGAAATACCCATCCTTATTGGGGCTTTGGCGCAGGACTTGACTTTGAGAGGAAGATTGTGGTGAAAATGAATGCACCGGAACTGCTGGAGAAAGAAATCAACTATTCTTCTTATAAGGTAAGTCCCATCATGTTTTCGGGTAATACTGATTGTTACCAACCTATAGAGAGAAAGCTGGAAATCACACGTAAATGCCTTGAGGTGTTTCTTAAGTATAAACACCCTGTCAGTCTGATCACTAAAAGTTCACTCATTCTTAGAGATCTGGACATTCTTTCAGAACTGGCCAAAAATGATCTGGTGCATGTAAATATCACCGTAACTACCCTGGATGTACATCTTAAGAATAAGCTGGAGCCCAGAACAGCTTCTCCTAAAAAACGCATAGAGACCATTAGAAAGTTGAGTGAAGCGGGGGTTCCTATCAGTGTACTTGCAGCACCCATGATCCCAGGACTGAATTTCCATGAGGCAGACCAGATAGTGAAAGAAGCTGCAGAAGCTGGCGCCTTATCCGCAGGAAGTATTCTAGTCAGGCTAAATGGAGACCTGGAGCAGATTTTCTCACACTGGGTAAAACTTCACTTTCCAGATAAAGCAGAAAAAATCATGCGACAGATTACTGAAATGAGGGGAGGAAACCTGCAAGACACAAAGTTTGGCAGGAGAATGCGGGGGACCGGTCCTATGGCACAAGCCATACATGATATGGTGAAGATGGCGAAAAAGAAATACATGGACGGAAGAGAACTCCCTGCCTACAACCTAACAGCTTTCAGAAAGAAATCAGATGGACAGCTCAACCTATTTGGCTAGTCTATGGTAGCCATCCTCCTGCGAATTCTCCTCTAAGGTAAAGGCTATCCCTATGCGTGCTTCTTATTTCCTATTCGTCTGCCTCTGTCTATTACAGTGTGGTTTGTCCACAGCCCAACATACTGAAACAGTCTACCTATCAGGTACAGGTAATGATCAGACCAAAACCTGGGATTTTTATTGTACAGATGGCATGAATAGCGGCAAATGGTCCGAGATAGAGGTCCCCTCCTGCTGGGAACTTCAAGGGTTTGGGCAGTATACCTATGGGCACACTCCCTGGGAAGATAGACTGAATGAAGAGGGGCATTATCGTACAGAATTTACAGCTCCTAAAGAATGGAAAAATAAGCAGGTAGAGATTGTCTTTGAGGGAGTAATGACAGATGCAGAGGTGATGATCAATGGGAAGTTGGCAGGCCCTACACATCAAGGTGCTTTTTACGAATTCTCATATGACATAACAGACAAAATCTCCTTCAATAAAAAGAATAAGCTGGAAGTAGAGGTTAAGAAGCACTCCGCTAATGAAAGCATTAATCACGCAGAACGTAAAGCCGATTTCTGGATATTTGGGGGCATCATCCGGCCAGTTTACTTGCGGATTAAGCCCAAAGAACACATAGAGAGAATTGCCATCAAGGCAGAAGCTGATGGATCTCTGGAAGCCCATATCTTCCATCAAGCCAAGAGTGCTCAAACCTTAAGCTTTGCGCTATTATCTTCAGATGGAGACACTTTATCATCAGGTACTACTCCAGTAGATGCTTCTCAGCAACCCATTCCATTCTCTCACACCTTTTCTGACATCCAATCCTGGAATCCCGAATCCCCCACCCTCTATCAGTTTGCCTATTCTCTCATGGATGAGAAAGGGAACTTACTTCATGAACAGAAGGAAACTATTGGCTTCCGCACAGTGGAAGTAAGAGAAAAAGATGGGATCTACGTCAATGGACAAAAGATCAAATTCAAAGGCGTCAACCGACACACTTTTTGGCCGAATTCAGGGAGAACTACCAATAAGGACCTTAGCAGGCAGGATGTCCTTCTCATGAAGGAAATGAATATGAATGCTGTCCGCATGTCCCATTATCCACCAGAAAAGCACTTTCTGGACCTTTGCGATTCTATCGGGCTATTTGTCATAGATGAGCTTTGTACCTGGCAAGCTCCGGCAGTAGATACTGAGGTAGGAGAAAAGCTGGTGAAAGAGTTGGTCATACGGGATGTGAATCATCCTTCCATCCTCCTTTGGGCCAATGGAAATGAAGGAGGCTTTAATACTGAACTTGATGATGATTATGCCATCTGGGACATCCAACAAAGAGAAGTCATCCATCCATGGGAAGCCTTTGGTAAGACCAACACCTTCCACTACATAGGGTTTAATATGCTCACCAATGATGCCAATACCCGTTCCAAGATCTTTTTCCCTACAGAGTTTCTTCATGGACTCTATGATGGAGGTCATGGTGCCGGACTAGAAGATTATTGGAAGTATATGTGGGCAGATCCTTTATGCGCAGGCGGATTTTTGTGGGTGTTTGCAGATGAGTCTGTGGTAAGAACTGATAAAGGAGGGGCGCTTGATAGTGATGGGGACCATGCTCCCGATGGTATTTTAGGTCCCTACCGAGAGAAAGAAGGAAGCTTTTACACCATCAAACATATTTGGTCGCCTGTCCAGATTAAAGATTTTGGTATTGGAGAAAGCTTCTCGGGAGAAATCCTTGTAGAGAACCGATATCATTTTACAGATCTTTCTCAGTGTCAACTTCTGGTAGAATGGACCTATGTAGCCCATCCGGGCTCAGGTAGAAAAGCTGCAAAGCCCCTACTTTCGGAGGTGATGACATTTCCTCAGACACTGCCGGGAGAAACTTCCCGCATGAAAATTCCTGTGCCAGGTAACTGGCAGCAAGCGGATGCACTAACGCTAAAAGTGATCAACCAGCACGGAGATACCATTCATCAGCTAGTTAAAGCTGTCAAAGAGCTTGATGCCTTCCATGCACCTACCCTCCAAGCTCTTAGAGAAAATCAAGTTGCGCTTTCTGTCATAGAAAATGCAGAGGCATGGGAAGTACAGGCAGGAAAGCTGACATACAGCTTCGATAAGAATTCAGGAATACTGCAGGAAGTTCGTAAGCTGGGCACAGCACTCCCTTTTGGTGAGGGACCCATTTCCGTTTCGGAGCATGATACCATTGCCAGCGTGAACATGCAGAAAACAAATACAGAGGTTCGCATTCAGGCTTTTTCTAAGGATAGCGCGTTCCAATATCAATGGACGGTAGACAATAACGGAATCCTTCATCTGGCCTACAGCCATCTACCTGAAGGCTTTTACGGTGCTAAAAGTCTTCCCTTTGATGGAATCAGTTTCAGCCTGGAAGAGGAAACCGTAAAAGGAATGAAATGGGTAGGAGACGGCCCCTTTAGAGTATGGAGAAACCGGATGAAAGGCCCTCACTTTGGCGCTCATAGAAATGAGTATAATAATACCATTACCGGTTTCACCGGATCCACCTATAGCTATCCAGAGTTTAAAGGGTTTTATTCACAGTTTTATGCTGCCGAATTAGAACTGGCCTCTTCACCCAGTGTACATATATTCTGTCATACCCCGGATATCTTTTTGAGGATGCTCACGCCTGAAGAAAGTCCTGATGTCAGAGAAAATATGAAGATGAGTTTCCCAGTAGGAGATATCTCATTTCTGACTACTATTCTCCCAATAGGAACTAAATTTAAGAAGCCTGGGCAGATGGGACCACAATCACAACCTGAGACCTATTACAATTTCAGAAATCTCCCGACTGAAGTTGAGTTGAGCTTCTATTTTGAGGAATGAAAAAAGTCCCTGGAATGGATCCAGAGACTTAAACGTGGTAACAAATTAGCAAAATGTATTTTGTTTGGTAAACTTCTGAGTTACTTGGTTTTCAGACATATGTTTATACCAAATACTATTCCATTTATATTTTTAAACATTTCCGTTAAGAACTATCTATTATTAACATTAAATATAAAATGTTTGAACTTCGTAGTTTAAATAATTCTGGAA
>JBCDBC010000638.1:0-4108 GCA_039184535.1 Bacteroidota bacterium
ACAAACCCTTCTTCATCCTTTACAAAGTCTACCCCTAAGTGCCACTTCCCAATAGCAGCCGTGTGATAGCCATTTCGTTTGAGGAGATTAGCTACTGTTAGTCGGTCCTCTGGAATGAGGTGGGAATCATAGCTCCAGAGTACGCCCTTTTTCAGTCTGGTCCGCCAGGAATATCTACCCGTGAGAATGCCGTAACGTGTAGGTGTACAAACAGCAGATCCACTGTGGGCATCTGTAAAACGCATACCCCCTTCCGCCAGAGCATCCAGGTGAGGAGTTTGGATTTTACTTTTGGGATTAAAAGAGGAAATATCCCCGTATCCTAGATCATCCGCCAGAATATAGATAATATTGGGAGGTTCGGCATTTTCCTGTGTAGGCACACATGCAACCAGTACCAGAATCAGGAGTCCAAATATCAGATAACTTTTCATTCTTTCTTGTATAGAAATAGAGAGATTCATTCTGACATAATCTACCTTCTTCCTTTCTCATGAATGTTCATATTAGCAAAACCAAAGACATTTCTCAGCAAGATATCATCGCCATTTATGAGGCTAACCACTGGTCCTCAGCTAAAAAGCCAGATAAACTCTATCAGGCACTACTAAACTCCCCTACCCTAGTTTCCGCCTGGGAAGGGGACAGACTTATAGGGATAGCCAATGCCCTCACAGATGGTTTTTTGGTCGTATATTACCCGCATATGTTGGTTCATCCGGATTATCAGGGAAAGGGCATAGGCAAAATGATGATGGAGGCTTTCCAGGAGATCTATAGCGATTTCCACCAGCAGATCCTGGTAGCAGATGGAAAAGCCATCAACTTCTATGAGCAATGCGGCTTTTCAAAGGCTGGCGAGACTCAGTCTATGTGGATTTATCAGGGAGACGAACATTAACCTTTTTAGCACCCAATCATGAAAATGTACCTTGTCCTTTTTTCCGTTCTACTGTCTGCATTTATTTCCTGTCAGCAGGCTGAAGAAAAGGAGTCTGATCTGGCTACCATCTATGGCATGATGACAGGCTCATTTAGCAGTGAGAAACAAGCAGAAGCCGACTCTACTTACTATCCTATTTCTCTCCACATGTACCCTATCTGGGAGGCGTCAGGAGAAAAGTGGCTATATGTGGAACAAGCCATGGCTACGCAGCAGGATAAGCCTTACCGCCAGCGAGTCTACAAGCTTGAAGAGATAGAATTGAACCGATTCCAAAGCATAGTGTATACCCTGAAGAATGATTCTCTTTTTGTAGGGAAATGGGCTGAACCCGATTTCTTCAACCAATATGATGTATCTATTCTTTCTGAAAGAGAAGGATGTGCTGTGGTCCTGGAAAAAACGGGAGAAAACACGTTTGCAGGGTCTACCCTGGATAAAGCTTGCGGAAGCAACCTAAGAGGTGCTTCTTATGCAACGTCATCTGTAACCGTTACACCCGCTAGCATCAAGAGCTGGGACAGAGGATTTAATGAGGCTGATGAGCAGGTTTGGGGAGCAGAAAAAGGAGGATATATTTTTGATAGACTAACTTCCGACAAATAATATGTCTTTCTGTTATAGGTCCTTTAAGGTCTTCTGCGTACTCGTATTTCTCTGTTCCTGCCAACAGGAGGCAGAGCCATCAGAAACCTCCTCTTCCAAAAGCACCCAGATCCAGACCATCACAGCCTTTGCGGACTGTAAGGGTCCACTGGGAACCTATACCACTGAACTTCGCTCAGATCTGAGGGGCTATACCTTTTTTAAGCAAGTGTATTCATACAGAGAGCAAGCTTACCTAGCCATAGCCTACTCTGATAGTACCGGATATAGTGTATCAAATGATACCCTTTCTAATCTGAGTGATGAGTCCATCTATACCATTAAGGGGCATGAGTTCCATAAAATAGCCCTCTTCCCCGAGCAATATTTCTATCCACTTTGTGGGGCAGAATGTGATACCCTCCACACTAAGGATAAACTAGGGAATCCGGCTACGCTCTACTTTGATGAGCAGCAACGCCTACAGGTAATGAAATTTTTGAATCCATTCAACCTGGAAGAGTCAATAGAGGTCTTTTACAGAGAATATGAATTGAAGGAAGGACATTGGGTGGCGACCAATATAGAAATCATACAGGATAGAAAAGATACCTATGAGTTTCAGTTCAGTAAGATTTCCTTCAATGACTCTAACTTCTCTTACCTTGAGACTAATAATATGTACGTGAATGAATAAGATCTTTTGGATATTCGGTCTAGTTCTTCTTCCTCTGAAGAATATCTCTCAACCTATAGAAATAGGGAATACCTATCAGCTCCATTCTGATATTCTCCAGGAAGAAAGAAGGTATTCAGTGAGTTTACCATCATCCTATGAGAATGATCCTTTTTATCAGGAGAAAGCTTATCCGGTCCTCTTTGTGCTGGATGGAGAACGCCTTTTCCAGCAAACCGTAACGGTAGTCCAGGCACTGAGTCAGGGAAGCGTGGAAAAAATCCCTGAGATGATAGTAGTAGCAGTCCATAATACTGACAGAAACAGAGACATGCTTCCTACCACCCGAGGAGAAATTAATCCTGGAGAAGTTAACTTTCTGGCTTTCTTGGAAGATGAACTACTACCAGAAATAGCCAAAAAGTATCGTACGCTGGACTGCCACATTCTAGTGGGACATTCCTTTGCAGGCCTATTTACCGCTAATACTATTCTAAAAGAATCTAAGTTTACTGCCTTTCTAGCTATAGATCCAAGTTTGCACTGGAATGGGGCTTCCATTGTCAATAAGGCTCAAAACTATAGCGGGAACTTAAGTAGCTCTATCTACATTTCTCAAGCTAATAATCCCTTTAATCCAGGAATGAAAGTAGGAGCCAAGAACCAAGCGATACAGTCCTTTCATAAGATACTACAAGATTCTTCGTTTTCAGCTGTGCATCATAAGCTGGACTTCTTTGAGAAAGAGGATCATTTCTCCGTTCCTATGATCAGCATGTATGAAGGGCTAAGCTTTCTCTTCGAGGGATATCAATATCCCCTGGATCAGTTAGCCCAGGCTTCAGAGCAGGAACTCCAGACACATTATGAGGATTTGGCACAACGTACAGGAGGCAATATGTTGATACCAGGTAAGCTATTCCAGCAGGTAGCTTCTTTCTTACTTCAGCAAGGAAACTCTGATCAGGCTAAGATACTTTTCTCCTTCACCAGCCAACAGTTTCCCACCAGCTTTCAACCCCTTGAAGGCTTAGGCCAGGCATATGTCTCTCTGGATATGAGAGAACAAGCTGACAGTATTTTCAATAAGGTATTGGAACTACATCCGGGATCTGAGCTTGCAAATAGATATTTTCAGGAGAGGGAGTAGTCAACATCATATTTTATATCCCAAGACAGGATACCGGATGAAGCTCCGGTACATGCTCTTGGACTACTCTCCGAACAAGCAGGAGCTTGTTCAGCACAGGACTGTGGGTTTGCAAGCTCCTGCTTGCAAGCTAAATAGTTGAGGACTCTTGTCCTCATAAAAATTCTCTTTAAAAGTGTTAAAGGAATCTTACAATAACCGCCACAACAGATCTGCGATAAAGAAGACAGCCAGGAAGGCGGCTAATGGCACTTTCTTTCCTTTTTTGAGTACATCATAGGCTAACAATAAATTGGCGGAAACGAGAATAATACCTATGCTAATTCCGTAAAAGATGAGTAAATGCTCTGGGCTAAACCAACAGGCAATCCCTATGAGCATAAAAATATCACTTAGCCCCAACCGCTTATCTAACCATTCCTGCTTACCTATTATGTAGGCCCATACCCCTATCACCAACAGTATACCCAGAACCAGGGCTATACTGAAAGAAATGTGTATCCATCCCAAAACAGGTTCATACAGGAGCTGCCATCCCATTCCGCATAATCCGAAAAGGAATAGTAACCAATGATTGATCTTCCGGCTTTTTACATCCTGCCATATGATCAGAGCACTACTAGCAAGGCCTATCAGGCTACAAAGCAGCCACATATCCGTGATCTGTCAAATTGCACAAACACTATGAATACTCTAGGGGAAGGTTTTAGCTTGCTATGGCTGTCTGAAGTAATATATCAAAAGAGGAGTTAAC
>JBCDBC010000639.1:0-4108 GCA_039184535.1 Bacteroidota bacterium
CATGTATCGAGTGTAGTAGAGAACCAAGAATATAACTGAATGAGGGGAGATGGGGGGAGGAGCTGATAGAGTAAGAGTAGGGGGATGAGGAAAGTGAGGAATGGACAGATGAGGAAAGAATTTGGAGAGATCGGAGAGAGAGAGAGAGAGAGAGAGAGAGAGAGAGAGAGAGAGAGAGAGAGAGAGAGAGGGGGGGTGAGTGAATGACTCTGGTTTACACATCTATAACTGCAATAATACAGCATTCATAATGAATAATATAAGCACAACACCATAAGTGTGCAATAATACTGGTCTAGGGATATCGTTGATGAAAAGTATCCAACCACTGGAACAGCCAGCTTTGTCTGACTGCTGCTTAACATGAATACCATTACATATTAGGCGACAATGAGCTGCCATTAAAAGGTATGACCTTACAAGAAGAAGGTGCTATATAACACTGAAAACAGCTAGCTAATGTTATCATAACTACCCTTTAAATGATCAGAATAGTCCAAATAGTCCTGTCGCTTACAAATTGAGGCAGCAATAGTTCTTTAGAATTTATCACGTTTTTCATCAAAGCATCTGAAGAGCAAATTCATATTTTCATGAAAGAACTGACTGAAATAACAACGCGAAACAATGCTAGCAGCCAATGACAACAGATAATCACCAGATATGCATTCATAAATTCACTCCAACATATCAAGATAACTTGGAGGTATAGCTGCAGTAGTTGAGATATCCGCCTGAAATGATCCATAAATTCTGAGAGTTTCTAGCCAATTCCCTCTAATAACTAGCCATATGTTAGCATTTCATTAACTCGACGCACTAATTCATCATTATCAAAAGGCTTAGTAAGGTAAGTATCCCCTCCGGAACCGTATCCATTTAGCTTGTCAGTGTCGGTCCCCTTTGCGGTCAAAAATACAATTTGGCTTTCACTCCATTTTGGATTTTTACGAATCTCTTTCGCAGCTTCTAATCCATTCATATTGGGCATCATGACATCCAGGATGATCAGATCAGGGCTGAAGGTATTCATCACTTCCAGGGCTTCTTTCCCATCTCCAGCTGTAAGGACATGGTAGCCCTGTTCTTTCATAAGGAACTCTATGGCAACAATGATATGGGGTTCATCATCAACAATCAATATGTTTCGAGGTCCTTGTCTTTCCATAATCTTTCTGTTAACAAAGTAGTTGATTAGACTTGCCACATGTTTAGGTATAAATGGTTTGTACAAATTGTTCTTGCCAGACTGGCAATAGAATATTGAAGGTTGCTCCCTCTCCGTAAGTACTTTCCACCCAGATTTTCCCTTTGTGAAGGGACACAATTCGCCAGCTGATACTTAGGCCCAGCCCGCTCCCTTGTTTCATCCCTCTTTTATGGTCATAATACTGGGTAAACTTGTCAAATATGTTAGGTAATTGCTCTTCTGTAAGACCAAGGCCATTATCCTTGACAGCGAGCAGGACTTGCTTTCCCTCATTTGAGAGGAATATTTCTATTTTCCCTTCCTTCTCATCACAAAACTTAATGGCATTCGAGAGCAAATTCACCACCACCTGCATCATCCTGTCCCAGTCTCCCTCTATCTCCAGTATTCCTCTATCACAAGTGAATTCAATATTGGCGTTCTTCTCACTCAACAAAGGCTGACAGTTCTTGATGGCTAGTTTCACCAGCTTCTTCATGTTTACAGCCCGTAGATGTAAATTTACCTCACCTGCTTCCATCTTTTCCAGATCCAGTACTTGATTAATGAGCCTGGAAATCCGCTCACTCTCTGTTACTATTATCTCCAGAAAGTCTTTCTGAGTAGCCTCCTCTAAATTTTCTCTGGAATACAGAATATTGCTTAAGGACCTGATACTTGTGATGGGAGTACGTAGCTCATGGGTAACGGTAGTGATAAACTCATTCCGCACATCATCCAATTTCTTTAGCCTCTTATTCACTCGTTTAAGTTCTCTGGAAGTCAGTTCCAGCTCTTTGGATTTTTCTTCCAGCTTTTTACTATAGGTAAGTAGTTGCTGTTTTTCATCCATGACCTTCATCACCTCCTGTATGTTGAAGGATTCTTCTTTTACAATAGAAGAAATAAGTAAGCGGGAAGAAGCGGTTCCTACTGCACCTGCAAGCAAGGTTTCAGCATAATCAAGTAAACCAGGATCGGCATCAATGACCTTATTCAAATTTAATTTTCTTCTTTCAGCATATACTGAGAGCAGATATTCTGTTCTTTCTTTACCCAAAAACCGATTTAATAACTGTCTCACATCATGTAGATAGGCTTTCCCACGCCTCATTCCTATTCTGGTATCCCGGGATTCATAGCGGTAAATATCCACAAAGATGTTAGCCTGTGCATGCTCTATAGCGGAAGGTCTTTGAAAGACAGAGACAAAGAAAATAGTCCCTAGATTAAGAAGCAGACTCCATATGACAGAGTGGGTAAGATGGGGCATTCCCTCTAATCCGAATAGTGCCTGCGGCCTTAAAAAGCTAAGTCCAAATATCCCATCTGTAAGTATGCTAGGGTCAATAATTTCCAGTTCCGCTAGAGATGCTACAGGAAGGGTAATAAACCATACCAGAAAGCCAATAATTAAGCCCGCAGTCGCACCCTTTCTGGTGGTATCTTTCCAGAAAATCCCTAGTAGCATAGCTGGAGCAAACTGAGCTACAGCAGCAAAAGAAATCAGACCTGTGTCTACTAAGGGTAACCTTCTTCCTATAAGAGAAAAATACCCATAGGCCATTATCAGTATAGAGATGATAATGATCCGTCTGATATGAATGATCCTTACAGGAACATCCTGCTTATTATAGTTTCCTTTTAAATCACTCAATTTCAGAATGATGGGCATCACTAGATTATTACTCGCCATAATACTCAGGGAGATGGTAGCAATGATCACCATACTGGTGGCAGCTGAAAGGCCCCCACAGAAGACCAGGATCGCCTGCCACTTAGAGCCAAAAACAATAGGAAGACCTAGTACAAAGACATCTGCATCTATTCCCAAGCCGTTTAGCTTTAACATTCCTGCAAAGGCGATAGGAATCACGAATAGATTAATCAGAAAAAGATAGAGGGGAAATAACCAGATAGCCTTATCTACATGGCGGGAGTGGTTATTTTCAACTACACTCATGTGAAACTGCCGAGGAAGGGTAATCATAGCCAGCATGGATAGAATAATCATCCCTGTCCATGCCCATGGGTTCAAGGTACCTTCTATGCTCATTAACCTTACCAATTCTGGTGATTGATTAACCTGCTCAAATAGGTCCCCAGGTCCCTCAAAGATTCCATACACTACGAAGATCCCTACAGCAAAAATGGCGATCAACTTCACTAGGGATTCAAAAGCTACCACAGCTACTAGCCCCACATGCTTTTCATTGGCTTCCAGGTTTCTGGTACCAAATAAGATGGCAAAAATGGCCAAAATGATAGCCAGGTAAAATGCAGAATCCTGATAAAAGGAAGATGCCTCCGGAACGGTAAAGTTTCCTGTCAAGACAAAAAAGCTGTTATAAATAGCTTTTAGTTGAAGGGATATGTAGGGAACTACTCCCACGATGCAGATAAAAGTAACCAGCCCTCCCAGGAAGGATCCTTTCCCATACCTGGCAGAAATAAAATCCGCAATGGAAGTAATCCTTTGGGATCTACAGATCTTAATAATTTTCTTGAGAATCAATAGCCATAGAGGAGCAGTTATGGTAGGTCCTAGATAAATAGCTAGAAATTCTATCCCTGAAGTAGTCACCCTACCTACACTTCCATAAAAAGTCCAAGCTGTACAGTAAATAGCTAAAGAAAGAGAATAGACATAGGGATTATTCACAATGGATTTTCCCAGCCTTTCTTTTTTTTCAGCAAAATAGGCTATGCAGAATAGCAGGCTGAGATAACCTACGGCTATTATGGATATGGCCCATAAACTCATCCGTTAGTTCGTTTTGTTTCTGTAATCCTGTTTAACAGGATGATGATGATTAACCAGAAAGAGAAAATGAGGAAGAACAGTTTGGGGATACCCAAAATGAATCCATTCTGATCAAATATGCTGATCAAGGGGAAATTGAATAGCAAAGCTACCAA
>JBCDBC010000640.1:0-4104 GCA_039184535.1 Bacteroidota bacterium
GGAAAAAGTATTTTTTAGATGTAAAAACCCAAATTTCCTTTCCAATTTCTTCCGGATCTGGGGTAATAATTTGGTTGATTTTCATGGGGGAGAGTCACATGCAACTGATACCTTACAATGTTAGTCGAAAATTGGGCCTCATTGACTAATCAGGTATCAAGGAAAACCTTGGAAACATGCTTTACCACTTAAAATAGAGCTAGGTGGCTTAAAGAGAAAACATAATCAGAGAATACTACCCAAGGAGTTAAGGTTCTATGTAGGATATATGTCCCACGACAGAGTAAATCCCTAACAACAGGCAGGTATGAAGTCGTACATGAATTGTAGAATAGTTTTCAAAAATGAAGAGGAGTTCACCTATATGGACTCTATGTCTGGTCATAAGATTGAAGGAAAGGTATTAACATCTGATGGGCAAAATCAGACTATGGCCAAGTTCCATCAATGGATATCGGAATTTAACGCTAAGCTCACCCCTGCTAACAGTCGGCTTCCATGGGAAATTTTTGGATACCATATTTATCAGTTTCTGTTTGTGGAAGGCTCTCCAGAGAAGGCTGCCTTTGAAACATTATTAAGCAACTTTCTTACAGAAAAGAAAAGTGATCCTACCTTAAGGTTATTAGTAGATCTGGAATTCCAGCCTGGAGCTGATTCTTTGGGTAGTATCCCGTGGGAGTTTCTCTTTATACCTGCTCTAAATGCAGGAAAGGGCGCATTTTGGGCACAAGTAGGGAGTGGGATAATATTGAATAGATATTTTTCTGCCTCAGAAACCACCCCCCTATCTGCAGAATCTTCCCCCCTGCGTGTCCTGATAGCAGGTCCTATTCCCTCAGATAGTTTCCAGCCAAAAGCTGAAAAAATCATCAAGGAGATTAGGAAACTACATGAAAACCAGCGAATAAGCATAAATTACTTACTCTCAAACGAGACGGATCAGAAGAGTAGACCTACTGAAGAGGCTATCAAAAGAGAGTTAGCTACCTTCCAGCCTCATGTGTTTCTATTTATAGGGCAAATCTTAGGGGGGAAATTTGGATTGACGGAAGAGGCAGAGACCTTTGCTCAAACATCCCTAAGAGACCAGACCCTGCCTGGCATCCACTGGATAAGCACAGAAGAATTCCTCGAGTTGTTTAGTTATAAGCCAACAGTTAATTGCTTTATTCCCCTTGAAGCTGGAAAGGAACCCCTGAGTTCAGCTTTTTCTGACAAAGGCTGGAGGTTGATGTGTGAGAATCTTCCTTCAGTGGGAAGTGTTCAGTTTGATATTTCTCCTGAGGATGTTGTAGCCTTTTCTAAAGCCTTTCTTCGAGCATTAGGAGATGGGGCTGATATGGGAGAATCCTTGAAAATAGGTAGGCAGGAGTTGGCTAATGTGTTAGCATATGGACGTTCAAGCTGGGGGAGCAGAAGTTTTGGGACACCAGTATTCTGGTTTAATGTGAAGGCTGATCAAGCCTTGATCCTTAGAGAAGGATCCATAGTTTCAGATGAGCATAAATCTGATGAAAGTCAGGAAAAAATAAATAGATGCCCCAGTTGCGGGCACTTTACTCAGAAAGGACAAAATCGTTGTGTTAATATCAGCTGTAGGCATAAACTCATTGACTGTCCGGTATGTGGGGAGCTAATGTCTGCAACAGCAGGTATTTGCCTTACCTGTTCCCATCGTGTGGGAGAAGTGGAGCTAACTCCCCGGGCCATCCAAAGAAAAGCTGCAAGCAGAAAAACACTTTCAACTCCATCTATGACTAGGACCATGGGGGTTAATGGGTTTTCTGACTTACCAGTTTCTGTACAGCATCCTATGGAGGCAACAATTCCAAATGACAACAGCTGATACTAATCCAGATAGAAGATGATAAAGGAAAATAGGGTAAAAAGCTGGGTAAATGAGGCATATAAACTCGCCATTGAGAGTGGGGTGGATATGCTTCAGGCTACTGCTGCTATTGAGGAGTTACGTGCACTGATGGCCACAGAGGAAGATCCCTTTATCTACTGGAATGCATTTGATAGAAATATAGGCAAAGCAGAGAGTGGAGAGCTAACAGGGTTATTAAAAAAACTACGTCTGTCCTTCAAGGATAACATCATATCAGAAGAGAAAGAGTGGCTTTCAAGCATTGACTTAGGAGTTCCTTTGGTCTGGAATAGTTGGCTAAGGAAAATAGGAAAAGCACTGGCCCATTGGCGGATAGACTTATGTCTTACCCTTCTCAATGTAGGCGCCGTTCCACTTGAAAAGCAAATACATACAGCCAGGATCAATGAAAAAATTCTGCTTCTGAATGAGCAGAGATGGACAGAAGGATATAGTATACTGAGAGAATTGGCCTCCTATGATTGTATTGATGTAGAAGATAGACTGAGCATATTATTACTGGGAGCCAGTGTTTGGATATTTGAGTTAGAGTTACCAGAAGAAGCCCTGAGTTGGATAGCGGATGCCAAAAAACTGGGAGTATGCCCTGAGCGGGTATTGGATATAGAAGGTACCTATTTCCTAGCCAGGAGTGAATATAAGCTTGCCAAAGAGAAGTTTTATAAAGCCATAGAGATACCCGGTGAGAAACACTTGGCAGAATTACACCTGGGAGATCTTTTTCTAGCTCAGAATCAGCTTGAAGAAGCGCAAAACTGGTATGAAAAAGGACTCCGAAGAATCCCGGGGCATTCTGAGACGTATTTAAGACTGATTAAATTCTTTGCCAGGCCTGAGCATAATCAACTTCAAATAGGGAAGATTCCAGAAATAGCCTATAAAGCCATGGATGTAGTCCCTGAACAGTCCTATGGATTTATGCTGGCAGCAGGAGATGCTTTCCTGGCAAATGGAAGAGTCAAGACGGCTTTGGAGTGGTTTTCTCGGGCAGAAGAACAGTATCCCACCCGCCTCCTAGCCAAGCTGAAAAAGGGACAGGCCTATTTGTCTAAACAAAACTTTAACAAGGCTGAGGAGATCTTCCAGGATTTAATAGAAGAATTTCCCAAAAGCTATGAAGGGTATGGTGCTTTGGCCTGGAGCAAAGAGCTACAGGGGGGGTGGGATGATGCCCTGGCTTATTATGAAAAAGTATCTGCCATTAGACAAGAATGGGACTTCTCCATCCGGAAAAGAATGGCAGATGTTAAGCTGAATAAACTTAAGGCTTCCTATACTAACGGGAGTAAGGAAAGTGCATACTTCCAAAAACTTTCTGAGCTGGAAGATGAGTTCATAAAGCTATTTAAGGAAGACCAGAAGGATTTATTGCTACTGGATCAGTTGGATACATTGGCAGACCTTTATCTGGACGCCAAAGAGCTAAATAAAGCTATCCAAATTTATGAGAGAATTACAGAACTGGCAGCAAAAGATATACGCGCAGATTATGAAAACAGCATAGGGAATATCTACTATGAACTTGGAGACTTCAAAAAGGCCAGTCAATATTACCAGTTAGCCATTACCAGAAAGGCTGATAATGCTGCCTTTTATTCTAATCTAGGACTGAGCGCTGAAAAAGAAGGGAATCTTGCTTTTGCTAAAGAACAGTATGGAAAAGCGTTGAATTTGGCCCCTAAGCAAGCTACTTATTTGAATAATCTTGGGCTTATTCACCTAAAAGAAAATGAATTTGAAAAAGCTTCCTATTTCTTCCGAACAGCAATAGAAAGCAGCAAAGGAGTAGCAGCTTTTTATGAAAACCTGGCTATAGCCTGTGAGTTGAGTGGAAAGCCTGAAGAAGCTGAGAAGCATTATGAACAGGCCGTAACCCTTGAACCTGAAAATCCAGGATATCTGAATAATCTGGGCCTTATTAAGGAATATAACCAGAAAGATGAGGAAGCACTGGCGTATTTTAATAAAGCCTCTGCACTCTCTCCAGATTCTGCTGTTTATTTGGCTAATGCTGCCAAAGTCCTGGCTAGATTAGGAAGATATGAAGATGCTGAAAGCAAGTTCTTATCCTCAATGAGTATTGAAAAAGATCAGGCAGATGTTCATCATAATCTAGGAGTGGTTTACACTTATCTAAGCAGATATGAGGAAGCCTGTGAGCAAATAGAAAAAGCTATAGTCTTATCCCCTAAAAACGCAGTTTATTTAAC
>JBCDBC010000641.1:0-4089 GCA_039184535.1 Bacteroidota bacterium
TCAGAGGTTAATAAACTGAGTTCTACCTCTTCCTCAAAAAACTTTGAGTAAACCCTCATCTTTCCGGCCGTCCAGATACTATTCAGCAAAATATCTTCCCTAGTCATTTTTATTCGCTTTTAAATTGAGCCCCAAAAAAGTAAACGTTTAAAAGAGGGAATACATTTATGAAAACATTCAGCCTTCAGCTCCCCTTCTCCGGCGTCCAAATGTCTCGACCCAACTATTTGAAACGCTGTAACTTCCCCCGTAAAGCTAATTTCTGCAATAACCATTCCTACCCATCCCCAATTCTCTACCCCCTTTCTTGCTACAAAATTCCCTCTTCATTTAACATTCTCAAAAACTTTCCGTATTATTGACTGACCGTTCATCCATAAAAGTGTATGAGTCCACGATCAGAAGCACAATGGCAGGAAATGCGCGAACAAAGCAGGGAGAAAATTCTCTCTGCCGCACTGGAATTATTCGCAGAAAGAGGATTTCATAATACTCCCATCCAACAAATAGCCCAAAAAGCTGAGGTAGCTAAGGGACTCATTTACCGCTACTTCGATAGTAAGGAGGATCTACTCGTAGGTATCATCCATAGCGCCTTTAAGGAAGGAGATGATTACCTGGAAGAAGCCAACGCTATTTCAGATCCCAAAGAGAAACTGAAAATGATGTTTGACATCTCCTTTGACTATATCAAGGGACAACCGCATCATAACCGCTTACTAATGCAGCTCTCACTACAGCTAGATCAGTTTCCAGTCATTACCCAAATGATCGTAGCCAAGTACCATGCGAATATGCCTAATCTGGAAAATTTACTGGAAGAATTGGGTATCCCTGATCATAAACTAGAAGCTAATTTTCTCATAGCTGCTTTGGACGGAATTGCCCTTAGATACCTGATTTTTAAGGAGGCCATGGATCTCGACCTCCTCAAGGAAGGACTATTAAAAAAATATATTGAACACCCTTAACCAACACATATGAAACGGATCAACTATCTCAAAGGAGGAGTTTTCCTTCTGATGATTTGTCTCAGCACTCACATACATGCACAAGATGCCCTGAGTATCATTAAAAAAGCTGAGGAAGTCCGCCGAGGCATAGAGAGTTCTCAGGCGGAGATGACCATGACCATAGTCAGGCCTACCTGGACAAGGGAAATGAAAATGAAGTCCTGGTCCAAAGGAGATGATTATGCCCTGATCCTGGTTACCGCCCCCGTAAGGGATAAAGGTACCACTAACCTCAAACGCCAAAAGGAAATCTGGACATGGTTACCCAGAGTAGAAAGAACCGTAAAGCTCCCCCCTTCTATGATGTCCCAGTCCTGGATGGGTTCTGACTTTACTAATGAAGACTTGGTAAGAGAGAATTCTATCATCACTGACTACTCTCATACCATGCTTCAAGACTCTGTCATAGCCGGGAGAAACTGCTATAAGCTTCAGCTCGTCCCTAAGGAAGATGCCTCTGTCATATGGGGAAAGATACATTTGTGGATAGATAAAAAGGACTACCTCCAGTTAAGGACAGAATTCTTTGATGAGGACATGTATCTCATCAATGTGATGCAAGCGTCCGAGATTAAGCAGATGGGCGGAAGGACATTCGCTACTAAACTGGAAATGATTCCGGTAGAGGAGGAAGGTCAGAAAACGGTCATGGTATATGAGAATATTATCTTCGACAAGAAACTCCCGGATAGCTTTTTCTCTCAACAAAACATGAAACGCGTACGCTGATGCTACTCAAACTCGCATGGCGCAACCTTTGGCGCAACAAACGACGAACTTTCATCACAGCTGCTTCCATCTTTTTTGCTGTGCTGTTAGCCATATTTATGCATTCCCTGAATGAAGGAGTGTATGACAAAATGATCCAGAATGTAGTGGGTTTCTACACTGGTTATGTGCAGGTACACAAGGATGGATATTGGGATGACCAAACGCTAGAGAACAGCTTTGAGCAAGTACCAGCGATATTCACTTCTGTAGAAAAACATCCAACTGTTTCTTCTGTAAATCCCAGACTAGAAACTTTCTCTCTGGCAGCTTCTGATTCAGTAACGCAGGGCTGCATGGTGGTAGGCATCCGACCAACAGAAGAGGATAAGCTGACTTCTCTCAAAAATAAGGTTACAGAAGGCACCTACCTCTCAGAAGATGACTTGGGCATTATGTTGGCTCAAGGGCTGGCGAAAAAGCTAAAGGTAGGCATAGGAGATACCCTGGTACTTCTAGGGCAGGGCTATAGAGGTGCCATGGCTTCAGGGAAGTATCCAGTCAGGGCCCTCCTCAAATTTGGTTCTCCGGATCTGAATAAGAGAATGTCCTACATCACCCTACAGGAAGCCCAGTACTTCCTGGCTGCTGATGAGAGGCTCACCTCTCTGTCTCTTTCGATTTCATCTCCCCAATCTGCTAAAAAGGTGGCTAGTGAACTGAAAAGTTCACTATCAGAGGAATATGAGGTCATGGATTGGCAGGAGATGATGCCAGAATTGGTACAGACTATAGAAGCTGACAGAGGAGGAAATGTGCTTACTATGGCCATTCTTTATGTCATCATTGGCTTTGGGATATTCGGAACGGTCCTCATGATGACAGCAGAGAGAAAATATGAATTTGGCGTAATGACAGCCATTGGGATGAGTAAGTTCAGGTTAGCAGTGGTGGTAGTCCTGGAAATGATCTTCATGGCTTTGCTTGGCATATTGGCAGGTATGCTGGTGAGCTTGCCACTAGTCATCTATTTCAATCTGAATCCGATAGATATGGGGCCAGAAATGGCTGAAGCTTATGCTTCCTATGGATTTGAAGCAGTACTTCCCACCGTAATCAGAGCTGATATTTTTATTAATCAGGCTATTACAGTCTTATTCATGGTCCTACTCATTTCTATCTATCCCATCTGGTATATGAATAAATTAGAACCTGTTAAAGCCATGCGCATATAATGCTAACATCATGAAGAAAATTATCACAATAGCATGGAGAAATATCTGGCGGAATAGAACTCGTAGCTCGGTGGTCATCGCTGCCATTATGATAGGGCTGATAGGCGGGATCTTTTTGCTATCCTTTGGATACGGAATGCAAGAGGGGCGTACAAGGTCGATCATAGAAACCCAGATTTCTCATATTCAGATTCACAGCCCCACCTTTTTGGAGGACAGGTATACCAAGGATACCCTTTCTCAAAAAGCAGATCTTGTACAGACCCTGGATACCCTTTCAAATATGAGAGGCTATTCTCTGAGGACATTGGTGGGAGGTATGGCTAACTCTGCAAAAGCAGCAGGTGGCGTATCCATACAAGGAATTGATCCGGCAGCAGAAGCTGTGGTTACCCAACTTCCTGACAGAATCGTTGAAGGGGCCTATTTTGAAGGCGTTAGAAGGAACCCAGTCCTCATTGGGCAGAAATTAGCCGAAAAACTTAAGGTTTCACTTAAGAAGAAGATCATTCTCACTTTTCAGGACAAGGATGGAGAAATCACCTCTGGTGCTTTCCGAGTAGCAGGCATCTACAAATCTGTCAATGCCAAATACGATGAAACCAATGTGTTTGTCAGAGCCCAGGACCTGCAGAAAATTTTAGCGCAGCAGGGGCAAATACATGAGGTAGCTATCCTCCTGGAAAGTGATCAGACAACCTTGACCTTACAGAAAAATTTACAGGCTGCATTCCCTGACTACCTGGTGGATAGCTGGAGAGAGACTGCCCCAGATTTAAAACTGGTAGCAGATTCTTTGGGAGCGAGTTTAGGGATATTCATGTCCATCATCATGCTAGGGCTGGCCTTCGGGATCATTAATACCATGCTCATGGCGGTACTGGAACGCACGCGAGAGCTAGGCATGCTAATGTCCATAGGCATGAATAAGCGAAGCATCTTTAGCATGATTATGCTGGAGACATTCTTCCTTGCCATGGTAGGCGTACCCATTGGACTTTTTACTGCTTTTGGGCTGGTTACCTATTTTGGGAAAGAAGGGATTGATATGAGTGCCTTTTCTGATGGGCTAAACGAAATGGGCTTTTCCAATATCGCCTATACCAGTCTGGATCCTGGTTACTATACACAGA
>JBCDBC010000642.1:0-4087 GCA_039184535.1 Bacteroidota bacterium
CCATAATGAATACTGATGGGTTACATTATCCAAACCAGGCATTTCAGCTTCCGTAACTCTTGGGAGAGAAAGAACAAAATCTATGGGACTTTTAATCATAGCCCCTATATTCTCATTATCAAAGAAATGTGCGCTGGAAATCAGCGCCTTCATCACTGGTTTTACATTATAGTTATTGGCTACTAATAGCTGGGCCATAGGCTCAATGACAAACTGCTCTGTAGCTTCATCAATGACATAGTAACAGAACCATCTGTACAGTTTCCGGCAGATATACCTGGCAGTCTCTGTCTTCCCGAAAATCATATCAATCAACAGCTTGTATTCCTCTTCACCAGCATTTTCAATGGTTTGAAAATCAAAGGCAGCACTGAAATTTTTGGTGGACTTATCATGCCTGTTATCTCTATATACTCCTGCAGGCCTTCCTGCAGTCTTACCATAAAAGTTGTGAGTCCAACCTGTGAGTACCTTAGAGGCTTCTCTTACATCATCTTCTGTATAATTAGTGTAATTTCCTTCACCTATCTGTGGTCCTTTCCCTATGGTAAAAAGTTCAAATAATTCTCGCCCATAGTTTTCATTAGGAGAACCTACTTTATTTTGGTCCCCATTCAGATAGTTAAGCATAGCTGAACTCACTGTAACCTCTTCCACTAATGTCTTAAAATCACCAAGTGCATACTGTCTAAAGAGCCTTATTAGCTCATACATACGTCTTTGATCAAAGACAATTAGTGATTCTGTAGCAAAATGATTAAACCAGAAGAGGGTCATTTTCTCTCTTATAGATACTCCCTGATCCATCATTAATCCTACAGTCCAATTTCGTAATGAGGTTCGTCTGTAACCATCAAGGAACACGCCATCCTCATTATTGGCAGGGAATTCTACCCAGGTCTCTCCTATGGCTACATTGGTGTCTTTGTCAAATGTACTATTCAGAGGAGGTGCCGGTTCCTCCCAATCTGCTAATAGCAAGTCAATGGTAGCTTCTAGTCCATCTTCTACTGCCTGGGCTATCTCTGACTTCTTGGGACCGAATAAGGTCCTACTTAGCAGGTGGCGGGCCTGAGCCCATCCCCAATCTCCTAAGTAAGTCTCCAGACCTGCAGATACTCTGGCTACTGTTGGTAACTCCTGATTCCCTAATTCTCGAACTGGATCAATTTCGTTTTCACCAGGAGGATCGATTTGCAAGGACTGTTCCTTCTCCTTTGTTAAGGAGGTGAGACCTAAGAATGATCTTCTTTCCATGAGTAAATTCTATTGTTTCCTTCTGAAAACTTGATGTAAATAGTAATTGTACTTCTTTGATTAACCTGAATTAGGGTCGGTCCTAATCCTTAAAATAATGAACGGTATTGATGAATGTTCGTGTAAATGCTTTTGTCAAGCTGACGTAAGGTGTACTTTATGTTTAGCTACTAGAGTTATCTCAACATAATTCATACGATGACAGATATTTATCATACTGCAATATTGTTTAAATAATCATTCAATTTTATACAAAACCCTCTTACTTATAACATCTTACTCTTTTTCTCAAATATTTATACATGTCAACTTATTCACGTTCCCCAAAGTACACTTTGTGTAATAAATAATGAGGAGTACACATTTATATTGTATGTGTACTCCTCTACTACAGGTAAGAAATAGTTATGAATTTGGCAGAAAAATCTTACCCTTTCTGCATCAGTTTTACTTGTTGATATACTCCTACCTGCATTCGGTAGTAGTAGTTTCCAGCGGGAAGGTTGTAAGCATCAAAAGGTATTTCATGCTTTCCTACTCCTAGCTTCCTGTCTAATATAGTGGCTATTTCCTGTCCCACAGTATCATACACTTTGATTTGCACATCTACTGATCTGTCTAATTCAATAGGTATTCGGGTGCTTCCCACAAATGGATTTGGGTAGTTTTGCAACAATCTCACATCCTTTCTGAGCTGTTCATCAACAGAGGTACTAATGGATGTTTTAATAATAGGGATATAATCAAACTCTTCCCCAAACAGTAGCTCTTTTACCTCATTTTCCGGAGCCCCAAACCAGCCTGCCAAAATGGAGCTATAAACAGCCCTAAAATCATACTGCATAGGCAGGTTTGCATTTGTAGCGGCAGAATCCGGAATTAAAGGGTTAGTCCCAAAAATCTGCGAGTTCACCATGCTTCCGAATACAAATAGAGGCGCTGCTCTACCGTGGTCTGTCCCATAGCTATCATTGGCTTTAATTCTTCTTCCAAACTCTGAAAAGGTCATCCCCAGTACCCTGTCCTCTAAGCCAAATAACTTCAAGTCATCCTGGAAAGCTGTAATGGCTTCTGATACTCTTTGTAAGAGAGTTACATGTCGCCCCGCTTGATCTGTAGGCTGACCCTGCTCTACCTGATTTGCATGGGTGTCAAACCCTCCCAGGTCTACTACATAAATCTTGGTTTTTAAGCCTCCTGCGATCAAACGTGCTACAATTCTCAGCTCATTGGCTAGTTTATTACCTGCATTAGGGTATAATTCAGACAAGTTTTCCGGGGCTTTTCCTGCAGCCTCTTGAATAGAGAAATTATACTTATTGGTCTGCTCATAGCTCTGACGTAAAAAGCTTAATTCATGTCCATAAGGCGTATCAGGCGGGGTACCATCTTGTTCTAGTAGACTCTGCGAGCCATTCAGATTAGCTAAGGCCATACTCATATTAACGGAAGGTCCCTGACAAGTTTGAGAAACCTGATTTCCTATGGTGATAGCCAAGGGATCCGGGAATTCTTCATTAGGATAGCCTGTAGGAAATCCAGGGAAATTCTTATC
Source organism: Bacteroidota bacterium (assembly GCA_039184535.1). Lineage (GTDB taxonomy): Bacteria > Bacteroidota > Bacteroidia > J057 > J057 > JBCBKZ01. The sequence continues at coordinate 2,813 of JBCDBC010000642.1, forward strand.
CAGGTATCTCCCTAACCAGCCCGTAGGATCAAATACATTAGAGGCAGTAGCAGAGGTCCAGATATCTGTAGAACGAAAGTGAGAACCGTTTCCTTTTGGATATCCTACACTCTGAATAATGGCTAGCTTTTCCGTATCATACAGCTCCTTAAAGCCTGTCATGATAGGATGGAAAGCATTTTTATCCCCTATGAGCGTATTTTGCAGTCTATTTTCAGGAATGATAATTTTTTCTCTGGCGGCAAATAGATTACTATACTGATCAAGAGGAATAAAGGTATTTAGGCCATCATTCCCACCATTTAATCTTACTAACACTAAAACCCGATCTTCAAAAGCAGCATTAGCTAAAAGGAAATCCAGTGCATTTGTTTTTCCAAAGGCTCTGATGGGAGATCCCCCTAACATCATAGGCAAGGATAGGGAGACGGAAGCTGATCTGACAAAGTCTCTACGCTTCATGATTTAGCAGTAAATATTCTTTATAAATGGGTAAATGAGTTAGGATAGATGAATCTCCGGTAGAGAAAGCATAGTCTGGATTAGGGCCCTCAGTCTATTCTCTACAGCCATTTTGGGTTCTGGGTCTTCAGGGTCTATGATGTACAGTAAATATTCTTCTGTCCATTCAAAATCAGGAAGTCCTGGGATAAGCACATCTTTCAAGAAGACCAACTGGTTATCTGTGATGCCATTAGGAAAAAGAATATCTCCTATCTCTCGGACTACCACATTAGGATCATCTGGTTTACTTACCTGGTCTAAGAGTTTAAAAACATCCAGTATGATAAATTTACTTCCCTGAATTTTTTTCCCTTTCGAACTCGCAGTTAAACTGGCATAAAATTGCCTGTTAGGTAAGGTGGCAGAGTTTACCCAAGCCTGGTAATAGACAGGTTCCTGGTAATAGGCTGGCCAACCCGCTACACTGGGAGGAGCTAGGTAAGTTTGTTGTAGCTTAGAAGCTTCTGAATAAAAGTATCCCCATACCCTATAAGCAAATTCATAGTCTCCTTCTGCTGTAGGAAGCTCAAATTCAAGCTTCCTCATCATAGATATCACGTACTCCAGAGGACTTTTAATAATACATCCCCTTCTCAAAGGATCATAGAAGTGAGCACTGCTAAGTAAAGCGCGTATCACAGGCTTTACATTAAACTGATTTGCTATCAGAAGCTGAACCATAGGCTCAATCACAAAAGATTCTGTAGTCTCATCAATGATATAGTAGCAAAACCACCTATAGAGTTTTCGGCAGATATAACGAGCAGTCTC
>JBCDBC010000643.1:0-4084 GCA_039184535.1 Bacteroidota bacterium
AAGACTGGATATTAGTGGTTTGAGGCTTTACCAGAGAATCCTGAATATAGATATGACCAAAATTTTCTCTGATTTTCTCCGCTACCAGCAGGCTTATCTCATCCTGAAGCGCAAAAATGTCATCTAACTTCCTGTCAAAGTTTTCTGACCATATATGGAAGCCATTATCAGTGCGTACAAGCTGTGTAGTAATCCGCACCTTATCGCCAGACTTTCTGACACTTCCTTCTAGTACGAGAGAAACGCCTAACTCATTCCCTATGTGCCGTACATCCTTCCGGGCATTCTTGAATACAAAAGAAGAGGTCCTGGCAGTTACTTTTAAGCCCTCTATTTTACTTAAGGCATTGATGATTTCCTCAGTCATCCCATCAGAGAAATATTCATTCTCAGGGTCTGAGCTTAAGTTCTCAAGAGGAAGAACCGCTATGGATTTCTGGTTTAACAAGGGTTGAGTATTGCCTGATTCTAAAGTAAGCAAAGTGATAGAATCTGCCAATAGGGTTTCCTACTGTCGTAGTCAAAAAATATGGTAGTAGACTCAGGTATTGTGGCGGAATCATCATTGTGCTAGGTACCATACTACATTAATATTTGAGCTGGTATTCGGGTTGGCTGAGATTAAGGACTTAGCGATGAGCTTTTGATGGTTAGTGAGACATTGCAATATGCTGGTGGCAAGATCTCACTGCCAGCTTTGTATTCTTGTGCTTTTTAGATTTCTCAGAATCAGTATTCCTAGAGATAGCATGAGAATACTCAATATGAAACCGAAGCCCCCTAGTTGGTTATTCAAATGGTATTCATCAAAGGTAGGGATAGCCAGGTTCACGCTAGCAATGAATAATCTCCCTACAGACCATATGATGAGGATAATGGCCCACGCCTTAGATAGAAGTAAAAAGGTCTTTCTTTTCTGTAGTATGGTCAGCGCCATCAGGACCGAGGGTAGGATTATTACTACTAAAGGGACATAGCTACCTATCATGGCATATTGTACGCCTTTTCTTAGGAAGAAAAGTAACGACAGGATTAATGGAATAAACAGGAAGGGATTATTTCTGATCACATTAATCATTTAGTAAATCTTTTATGACTTCGAAAGCCAGGTTAGTAGAAGAGGCCAAAAACTCAAAATTGACCAAATGATATTTATCTTCAGGTGAGTCTTTTTTACCAGACACATCTCCCTTTGCATATGCCTGACTGATCCCTACAGCATTTATCCCTTCTTTCACAAAGGAATAGTAGTCGCTCGACTCCGCATTAAACACAAACATGGGGATATTCAAACTATCCGCATGTCGCCTATACACATTTTCAATTTCTGCACTAGGTTGTTCCAGCTGGATTTCTCTGTTATTATCTCCATCCCAACCAATCAAATCATACGAATGGACTGAGTGAACCCTATAATTTTGAGTTTTTAGAAAGCGAGCAAATGCTATACTCCCAGCAGAGATATTTTCTTCTTCCTGATCAAAGTAAACCACTAACAAACTCTTATTCCTTACTTTGAGCTTTTTTACTCGCCTAAGAAGTGTACTGATAAGGGTAACGCCAGAACCATTATCTATAGCTCCGGGAAAATTATTGCCATCTGTATCATAATGAGCCCCGACCACTATGTATTCATTGCTGTCATTTGTAGCTGGAAGAATGGTATACATATTAGTCCCTTTCAACGGTTCAAGGAGTAAATCAATTCCGAAGTTGGGGTTTGGCATCTCATACTGGTGCTGGTAAACAGGTAATTCCAATTTCTCGAACAAAGCAGCCAGATAGCCTCTTACAATCTTTCTTTCACTTTCTTCCCAACGACTAGGTAAATGGAGTTTTTCTCCGGTTGAAGTGATAATGGGTTTCTCGCCTGTAAGCTGCGCCATGACCATTTTCTGAAACTCCATTTCATTTACAGGTAGTTCACCCATGTCAACTGTAGGAGATTCTTCCCTTGAAGTACAACCCACGAGAAAAATCAAGAGAATGACTAAGCTGTGTTTCAGATTCATTGATTGGCGATCATGATGTACATCTAAAGACAGAGTCTGAAGCCAAAGTATGCTTCAGATTCTATTTCCATACAATTCTTAGCGAAAATTTATCATTCTCCCAGATACAAGCTAAATGCAGAGGTCAAAAGATTACCAGCTTACTCCAATGCCACTCTCCTTCCCTTGGGGTATTTCACCTCATATGAAAAGCTGAGTTTTTTAGATTCTCCCGGCTTGAGCATAATCTCCCAGTCGATGATACCAGTTGCTTCATTAAAATTTCCTTTACCTGTGTCCAGCACTTTGACTTCTATGCTGCTATTAGCTGATATGGGGATCTGATCTTGCAGTTTAAGGGTAACAGCTACTTGTTTGTTGTTCTTAAGGGAAATTTCAAAGCCCTTTTTATCCGTTTTGTTGCTACCCAGTACTTTGGTTTTGGAGAATTGCTTGATCTTTTCTCTGCTAATGGAAATCTGCTTATCCTTCCCTAGAGAAACTTCCATGGTATCTGTAAGCATTTCTGTATTGAGCATGGATTTGCCTACATAAGTATCCTCAAAGAAGAGATTGATTTCCCCATCCAGGAGGTTGTAGGACTCCCAATCTGTGATCTGCGCAATGAGGAAGGCAGCCTGGTTCAGCTTAGGGACAGCATAATACTGGTAGGAGGCCGGGATTTCATATTCTTCCAAATCCACTGTCTTCATCCCTCCCTCAGATTTAAGGGTGTAGGGCAAACTAACTTCAAACTCTACACTGGTTGCTTTCTGGGTAGTAGAAGATGGTAGAATGGTACTTGCCTCATCCTCATAACTGGCTTCTTCCCTATCAATGGCTAATCCAGAAGCTCTTTTCTTTACTACCACTACTTCATCAAGTGTAATGGCTTCCTGCTTTTGATATCTATTAGAGTATGTCTTATCATAGGCAAAGGACAAATACCAGGGATTGATTTCTGGTTTTAACGCTCCCTCTTTAGGATCTATACTGGAAAAAGAAAGTGCCACTTTATCCCAATCCTCTTGCGTATTCTGGAAGAAAGAAGCCTTATAGGTTAGCGTAGCTGCTTTCGAAAGATCCAAGACTTTTACATCATATTTAGGTTTCCAACCTGCATTAGCTACAAGGTAAGAAATTCCAAAGCTAGCCTTAGTACGTTTATCTGCCTTCACCAGAATTTCTATTTCAGAGGTAGCTTTTTCTTCCACCTTATTGGTGTTAAGCTGGTTTTGATACTTCTTCTTCTGTTTCTCCAGTTCTTTTAGCTCATTCCTGATCTTAAGCTCTTTTTTCTTCATCCCCGCCAGTTCACTTTCGTAGAAGGCTAAGGCCTCTTTAAGTTGGGTAATGCTGACGCCTTCTTCACTACCTATTTTTCTGTTGGTATCAAGCACCTTCTTTTTCTCACGAATGATTTCCAGGTCTCCATTAAGTGAGGCTTCAACCTCAGTAAGAGAATCTAATTTCACTTGAAGCATTAGTTGGCGGGCTGATTGAGCATTGGGTTTAAGGTAGTTCAGACTATGTGTTATGCTTAAAACGGTAAACTGCCCTTTGGCAGAGACTTTCAAGCTGGCAGCATCCATAAAAGGAGAGAACCCGCTAAGTATAAGGGTATGTTCGCCAGCATTCAGGTAGGTTTCCCCAGTACGGGACACTTGGGCTCCCGAGAGATATACTTTTACCTTGTTGATCTTGGTTGCAAGTGGAACTTCAGCCTTAGCAGAAAAGATGAGCAATATTGAAAGGCAGAAAAGGATATAGGATTTAGGTATCATAGAAAATTCTTTCTTGTAAGAATAGAACGTCTATGAAATTCCATAAGGTGTGGTTAATTTTTTTCTTTTCAATTCACCACAACTTCCCTAACATTGTAGTATGCAGCAAGAAAAGTGGAAGAAAGTCTGGGACTACAGCATCATTCTGGTGGTATTTGCGGTAACAGGTACCACTGCAGCTATATTCCCTAAGTGGATCATGCCCCTGACAGGCTTTACCAAAGGAACCTGGCAATATGTACTCGGATACATATTACTGATTACGCCTATCTATCAGGTTCTCCTCTTAGTATATGCCTTCATTTTTGG
>JBCDBC010000644.1:0-4080 GCA_039184535.1 Bacteroidota bacterium
CGAAATCGGCACTTCCAAACTCTCTATTATCAAATAGTGTTTCACTAGTTTTATTATTCTCTAAATCTGTAACAAATTGGTTATAAAGCTGCCCCATATAGAAAGAACCGTTTTTTCGATTAGGGGTAATGAACGTACCTCTTGTTGAGCTAGAAGGAAAGAATCTACTTAATTCTCCGGAATTTCCATCTAGAACAGTCAACTTTGCAGAGCCAGATGTCTCTAAGAATAAGATCTTACTGTTGTTAAAATTGGAATAGATTTTCTCAAACTTAATTGGTAAAGTTGAACTCTGATTTACAACATAAACTGTATCACCTTTACTACTATCAATGATCTTCCATCTTGTACTAAATCCCCGATAATCCTTGGTTAGTACTACTCCTAAACCAGATGAGGTGAATTCAATATCATATGGATAGATTTTTGGATATTCTGGGTGATCACCAGGTTCAGCACTATTAGGGATTTTTTTGACTAGTGTGTTAGAAAACATCTCATAGACATATACCATAGGGTCAGAGCTAGGTGCTATATATAAATACTTATTATATGGATTTAAGCAAAAAGCCGTTGGAGCATAGGGTAGGTCCATCTGAAATTTTACTGATAGATCATCTATATCGTATGCAGTAATTTTGTTTGTGTGAGTTGTAGATACCCAAAAAGTATTAGTATTGTCATCGATTTGGTAATCCAAGATTCGCCCTCCTATTACAATTCTTTGATCAAAGAATTCAATAGTATCACGAGCTAGTATGGTGTTGCCAAAACTATCATTAACTTTAAACTCAATAGGATATATACCGCCTAATTTGGCACAGTCAAAAGAGAACCTGACCGTTTTCCCTTCATTAAGGTAGTTATGTTTAATTCTGTGATTACAGTTATTAAATTTCTGGACTATGTAGGTGACTTCTACAGGATTATTAAACCTCAGGTAAACGGAATCCACTGCATCACCTTCCAGATTTCCTGGTTTAAAACTATAGGAATCATAGACTAATATGGAGCCTTGAGTAATTTTTATCTGTCTTTCCAAATCCCCTGATGATACTTCTATAATGCCTTCCCTCAGATCCAAAGACTCATTTTGATTGATTTGAATTTCAAGCTCCTGGTCCCCATCACCACTCTTCAAGGAAGGAATGATCCATGAAGAATTTGAAGCTACCACCCATTTTGAGTTAGATTCTACACTAACAGATAGTTTGTGAGAGTCTGCATTGACTTGGAATATTGAATCAGTTAAACTTAGACACGTTTCTCCGGGATTAAGCCTAATTCCTATTTCAGTAGTGTCGTTAGGCTTGACGAAAATTTCTTCAGATTGGCTTATGAATTTTTTGTGAGAAATACTGACAGTGTAGGTCTCGGAAGGAATATTAAGAAAAAGAGATGTCCCATTAGATTTTACTGGCTGTTCATAACTTGAGCTCTTGATTGTAATTCTAGTATCTGGTAATACTTGTCCAAAAGAATTGTAAGTAGAAACTATAAGAGATCCTTTTGGGGTAACCTCCTCCTTTTGACAACCAGCAATTAGGCAAATTGCAACTAGAAAAATACAGAAGAATCTAATTTTCATAGGTCGTATCTGTTTGAAAGTTGATCAAACAAATATTAATAAATGAAATATTTCAGTTGAATTCCTGTTTTGTTGATTCAGTTAAGGTTTACATGGGGTAAAACGTAATAAATTCTATCTAGTTAGGGATCTACCAATAATTTAGATTTGAGAATCTTCTGTATAAGGATGACACTGATAGAGCACTTAGAAGCTTAAACGATGACTCCTTGCTTGGCAGTTATTGCGCCCTGCATCACACCCTCAGCGTTTACTTCCTGGAGAGTTATGGATGAAATGGTGTTTGTAAGGGCTTCATGATAAGGGACTTTCACCTTAATGTAGTTATCAGTGAAGCCTTCTATCATACCATCTGTTTCTTTTCCTTCCCAAAGGACGGGGCGGGTAGAGCCTGCAAAAGGTTCGTAGAAATATCTTTTTTTCTTTTCAGAAAGCATACGTAGCATTTGACTTCTCTCTCTACGGGTGTGCATGGGTATTGCGCCCTCCATACCTATGGCATGTGTATTTTCCCTTTCTGAGTAGGTAAAGACATGAAGATAGGAGACCTCCAGCTCATTCAGGAAAGTATAAGTGTCCTGAAAGTGTGCATCTGTTTCACCGTGAAACCCCACAATTACGTCTACCCCTATACAGGCATTAGGCATGAGGGTTTTAATCTGATTTACACGATCTACATATAGTTCTCTTCTATACCGTCTGCGCATTTTTCCCAGCATTTCATTATTCCCGCTTTGGAGGGGAATATGAAAATGAGGCATGAAACGCTTAGACTGAGCTACAAAGCTGATGATCTCATTGCTGAGGAGATTAGGCTCTATGGAAGAAATACGAAATCTCTCTATCCCCTCTACTTCATCCAGGGCTTTAATCACGTCCAGGAAGGTACCTGGCTGATCTTTTCCATAGTCTCCTATATTTACACCAGTGAGAACTACCTCTTTTATGCCTGACTGAGCGAGCTCTCTGGCATTCTCGAGAATATTCTCCAATGAATCAGATCTGCTTTTTCCCCTGGCTAGTGGAATGGTACAGAAACTACATTTGTAATCACATCCATCCTGAATTTTTAGGAAAGACCTGGTTCTATCCCCTATGGAGTAGGAGGAATGAAAGTCATTCACTTCCTTGATGGCATCATTAAAGACACAGGGATTGTCGGTTTTCTGGAAATCCTCTATCAGTTCCAGAATCCTGAACTTATCCCCAGCCCCTACCACCATGTCTACACCGGGAATTTCTGAAATTTCCGTAGGCTTAAGCTGAGCATAGCAACCCATGATGATGACATAACCATCTTCATTTTGCTTGAGAGCCTGTTTAATGATCTTGCGGCATTTCTTGTTGGCTTGCTCAGTTACGGAGCAGGTATTTATCACATAGACGTCAGCTGCCTCATGGAATTCTTTCTTTTGAAATCCAGCATCCAGAAACTGCCTACCTATGGTAGAGGTCTCTGAGAAGTTGAGCTTACAGCCCAGGGTATGAAAGGCAACTGTCTTCATGTGTATTAAGGACTGTAAAGATACGGAAAAGGTTTATTTAAACTCAATGGTGATCATATCATGCACCTTCAAGCCTAGTAATTCTGAGGCAGAAGCTTCTCGCATGGAGATTTCCAGGTGATTACTTTCTCCGAAAATGGCCAGTGCATCAGCCTTAGCTACATCTGAATACGTATTTACGATGCGTCTGAGCCTCACATTTCTAATGAAAATCTCAAAAGAGCGTTCTTCTTTAATCTGGATAAACTCACGTTTACGGATATTGGTGACTGCATTTCCGTAAGTGTCTATGTAGATGATTTTTCCTCTGAGGCAGTTCTCCGTGTAGCTCGGCTCTCCCCAGTGAAGCGTACGTAGCTGAGTTTCAGGTCCTAGCTCTTCAAACTCTCCTCCACTTGCGAGGAAGGCAGCTGTGGGAGCAAAAATTCTGGCGGCTCGGAATGAATGAGGATAATCAGGATGTACCAAAGCCTCATGTTCAATAGTACGGCATTCATGTTCCTGTCCTTCACAGATGAGGCTTAGTACGCCATTATTAGGCGCTATGAAGTAATGTCCATTCATGTGCATAACACAGGGAATAGCTAATTCCCCTTGTTCCGGATCTACTGAAATAAGATGAACCGTACCATCAGGAAAGGCAGGATAGGTACTTTTCAGAATGTAGGCCGCTTCCATGATATTGAAACTCCCCACTTCATGCGTAACGTCTACTATGGTGGAAGTCTGAAAGCGGGACAGTATAATCCCCTTAACTACAGCAGCGTAATGCCCCTGTACTCCAAAGTCTGAAGTTAAGGTGATAATAGCCATATTTCTTTACTCTCCTGTCCTGATCAGCTGAACATTAATAGATGATATGCACCAAATGTTACCGTCCAATGAAGGAATTATGCAATTTGCATATGAGAACCTAAATTAGGTATTTAGAATTATAATTCTTTCAGTCTCTGGAATAAAAATAAATAAATCCATATTGGCAGAGCA
>JBCDBC010000645.1:0-4078 GCA_039184535.1 Bacteroidota bacterium
CATCTAAGCGCTGCTGACGTATAATTCTAAATTCCCCAACTGCTTCATCCATCAGAAAATCTAATCTTGTAGGATCTTTAGAATAAACATCCACGGTTAGCGACCCATGGTTAGGATAATGTCTCCTGAGGGTAGTCAGCGGAATCACTACAATTTTATCTCCTCCTGATCCGCTTGAGGTACCTATCTCTTCAAAAAGCCCTACTACTTTGTATACATTATTATTGGCTGTAATATTTTTCCCAACAGGGGACTCATTGGGAAAAATTCTTTTTTTCAGCTCTGCTCCAATGACAGCTACGTTTTTACCTAATTTGATATCATCAGGTGTCAGATTCCGACCTTCTTCTATGACATATCTCGCAGTCTTGGGATAGTTCTCATCGGAACCCAAAATTTGGATGGTATTATTGGTTTTATTGCTTTTATAGCTTACAGAAGCTACGCCAGTACCATAGCCCCTAACACTGACCACTGCCTCTTTTACAAATCTTTCTTTGAATAATTGAGTTTGCCGATAAGAGATGGGAGGATAATTCACATATTTCCTTCCTCGACCTTGAATCACCACAGCATTTGCCCGGTTTTTTATGTTAAAAGTATTGGTCCCCATTCTGGAGAAACTTTGTAACATCCCGTACTTCACCCCTTCTATAGAAGTAAGTACCCCTATCAAGCATGTAATTCCAAGTGCTATAATGAAAATAGTTACTCCCGCACGAAAGGAATTAGCCCTTACGGCATCTATAGATTGGTTAATATTTTGTACTAGGCGCATAGGTGCTGCTATAAGTTGGATGAATATACACGAAAAAAGCGGAACGACTGAGGAGGAGTCATTCCGCTTCGATCAAAGGGGGAATATTCTCTATCCGTTACTGCCCTGCTTCTGCTTATCAGCATAGCCAAATACGGACTTAAGTAAATCTGTAGTCCTGGCAACGGGGTTTTCACGGATTTTTTTCTCTTCTTCAGCTACTTTTAGAAACAGCCCATCCATGGCTTTATAAGTAGCGTATCTTACCAGATCCGTTTCTACCTTTTTCTTGGTTAGTGGAATAGAATTGTACTTAGAGGTAATATCTGACCATACCTTGGTAGCATTTACCTGATCCAGGGAGGTTTTGATCTTTGGAGAGAATGCATCATATAGTGCCTGCTCTGTACTTCTCTTAAAGAAATCAGTGGCAGCATTTTCTCCCCCTAGCAGGATATTCTTTACATCACTAAAGGTCATTTGCTTAATAGCGTTCCCAAAAATACTCAGGGCTTCTTTAGCACCTTCCTCTGCTCCCCTGTTCAACCGCTTTTCAAAATCTGTTACCAGTCCACCAAGGCCTATAGTTTGTAGGGCATCTGCCGCAAACTGTGCTTCTTCCGGAAAGGGTATTTTCACTAGGGGATCATTAAAGTATCCTCCATCTTTGCTCAGGGTCCCTACGGCAAAACGAATTCCGTTATCCAGAGCCTGTTTTAATCCATTACTCATTTGAAGACTGGTTGGCTCCTGGGTATATACTTCATTGGCTATTTCATATAACTGATCACATCCAGTTATGGAAATCATAAATAAGGGCAAGAACCAAATAAGCTTTCTCATAGGGTGTATCTTTATTTGTTGGGATGGAAAAGGGGGGTTGTTGTCACCTGTTTTCCAGTTTAATTATTGACTTTATCACTTCTTAAGTACAATTAACGTTTTTTGTAGCCTACAATGCTCATCAATCTTTATTAATTTTCCTTCATGAGAATATTCTTCCCAGCTCTAATGTTTCTTCTGTCAGTAGGCTTTTCCGCCTCCTGTCAACCCCATAAGGAAAAGATCCCTTCTAACAGGTTGCAGAATGCAAGCAGTCCTTATCTTCTACAGCACGCTAAAAACCCAGTAAATTGGAATCCCTGGGATGAGCAAGCCCTTAGCCAGGCAAAGGAAGAACAGAAACTCATGGTTGTGAGCATAGGGTACGCCGCCTGCCATTGGTGTCATGTCATGGAAAAAGAATCCTTTGAGGATACAGCAGTAGCCAGAATCATGAACACTAAGTTTGTGAACATTAAGGTAGACAGAGAAGAAAGACCGGATGTAGATGATATTTACATGAATGCCTGTGCACTGGCTTCCAAGAGTTGTGGCTGGCCCTTAAATGCCATTACCTTGCCAGATGGCAGACCCATATTTATAGGGACTTATTTCCCGAAGGACCAGTGGATGAAGATCCTTAGTAGCATCACGGAATTATATGAGAAAGATCCATCTAAGGCAGAAGGCTACGCCAGTCAACTGACCAGGGCTGTACAACAGTTAAATGGAATCGTAAAAGCACCGGGGGAACTAACCTTCTCTGCTGAGGAAATAAAGCAGATGGCTTCCTCCATCATAAAGGAGATGGACCCCAAAAAAGGAGGTAGAAAAGGGGCTCCTAAATTCCCTATGCCTAATATTCATCAATTTTTACTGTATGCCCATATAGCTCAGCAGGATGAAGCCAGCCTGGAAACAGTCAACACCATTCTTACTCAAATGGCCCAAGGAGGTATTTACGATCATCTGGGAGGCGGCTTTGCGAGGTATTCTACGGATGAAGATTGGAAAGTACCTCATTTTGAGAAGATGCTGTACGATAATTCCCAATTAGTGAGTCTGTACGCCAAAGCATACCAACTCACATCAGATCCACTTTTCAAGGAGGTCATTGAAGAAACGCTCTCTTTTGTTAAGCGAGAGCTTACTGATAAGGAAGGGCATTTTTTCTCTTCCCTGGATGCAGATTCTGAAGGAGAAGAAGGCAAATACTATGTATGGGAAAAGGAAAAGATAGAAGAAATATTAGGAGGAGAGGCTGAAGTATTTTCTCAAGTATATTCCATAAGAGAAAGAGGAAACTGGGAGGAGAAAAATATACTCTACAGGAAACAGTCTCTATCAGTGCATGCAGAAGAGTTATCCCTTTCTGAGGAAGTTCTTAGGGAAAGACTGACCAAAGCCAAGAAAAAGCTTCTAGATGTCAGGGAGAAAAGAATCAGACCGGGGCTGGATGATAAAATTATCACTGCCTGGAATGCCCTCATGATTAAGGGTTATGTGGATGCCTACCAGGCCTTAGGGGATGAAACCTTTCTCCAATCTGCAGTTACAAACGGAACCTTTCTGACTACAAAGATGATGACAGAGAAGGGGCAACTCTACCGAATTTATAAAGACCAAAAGAGGAGCATTCCAGCCTTTTTGGATGATTATGCCAGGACTGCAGATGCCTGCATTAGCCTGTACCAGCCCACATTTAATGTAGAATGGTTGGAGAAAGCCCAAAAATTAGTAGCCTTTGCCCAGGAGCACTTTTACAATTCCAGGACAGGGATGTTCTACTACACATCTGATGAAGATCCTGCCCTCATTTCCAGGCAGGTAGAGGTAGCTGATAATGTCATACCTTCTTCAAATTCTACCATGGCCAGAGTCCTATCATATCTGGGAACCCTCTATGATCAACAGGACTACAGAGATATGGCCAATCAGATGATCAAGAATGTGCAGGAGGCCATACAGACCCAACCTGACTATTACAGCAATTGGGCATTAGCAAGCGTCCAACAAACTCAGCCTCTGTTTGAAATAGCTATAGTAGGGGAAAAAGCAGAAGCATATAGGGAAGAACTTTCACGTTCTTATCTGGGAGATGCCATCTTACTGGGTAATGAAAAGGAAGAGGATTTACCTCTGTTGGAGAATAAATACCTGGAGGGCAGTACGATGATCTACATTTGTCTGAATAAGACTTGTAGGTTACCGGTCAGAGATGTGGATGCAGCGGTGAAGCTATTGAAGGAAGAAAGGAGTAGAATGAGAGATTCTCCCTAACAATCCACACATTCTGTCATGCACCTTAATAAGGTCAGAACTTCCTGGTTATAGATGCTATAACAAATATTCTTTCCCTCGCGTTCTGAGGTAAGAATGTCAATATCTTCTAGAGCCTTCAGGTGTTGGGAGGCATTAGATTGGCTGATCCCTACATTCTCATAAATCTCTTTCACAGATAGTTTACCTCTATTTTGAAGTAAATCCAGAATTTTCAAC
>JBCDBC010000646.1:0-4067 GCA_039184535.1 Bacteroidota bacterium
ATTCGTCTTGAAGTGTTGAAAGTGTTCTCATAATGGTAATGCTGTTACTTGCGGACACCCAAATACAGGGTGCTTATGTATGATGGCCTTAATATCTAATATATCTTTCAGAATGTCAGGTTGAAGGATACTCTCTGGTGTACCTACATGGGTGATATTTCCCTCCTTCATGGCCAAGAGCGTATCAGCAAATTGAGCAGCTAGGTTAATATCATGAAGGACGGTGAATACACCAATGTTATACTTGCTGATAAGCTTTTTTACCAGTGCAATAAGCTTATGCTGCTGGTTTAGATCTAAACTGGCGCTAGGCTCATCCAGGAATAGGTATTTATTTCCTTTACTATCTGGATCAGATAGTAATTGGGTCAGGCACTTGGCCAAAAGAACTCTTTTTTGTTCGCCGCCAGATAGGGTGGTAAAGCTCCTTTCCAGAAAGTCATACATGTCTACTTCCTCTAGTGCCAAGGCCACTTGTTTTTTGACTTCTTCCTTAGTCAGCTTGTTTCCGTAAGCGTAGGTCCCCATTTCTACTATTTGGCCTACAGTTAGGGTGAAGTTTAGGCTAATTTGTTGGGAGAGAACGGATCTGTAGGTAGCTAAATCCTTTAACCGTATACCAGATAAGTTCGTATTCTCCCATAAAATCTGTCCGGAATGTATCTTATGCCTTCCGCAAATAGCGTCAAGCAGGGTAGATTTACCAGCTCCATTTTTTCCTATCAGCACGCAAATTTTCCCTGGAATGATGGAAAAGGATGCATCGTGAACGATCATCTTATTTCCACGGAAAACCTGTATGTTTTTAACATCTATCATAGGAGAAAACGTTCTCTCTGAGATCTAACTAATATCCATAGGAAAAAAGGGGCACCTACCATGGCTGTAAGTATCCCTATGGGCAATTCTCCAGGGGCAATAATGGTTCTAGCCAAGGTATCTGCTGATATCATAAATATAGCACCTAAAAGGGAAGAACTCACTAATAAATATCGGTAATCAGTTCCTTTCAGCAGTCGTATCAAGTGGGGAATGATAAGCCCCACAAATCCAATAAGTCCGCTCACGGAAATACATACGCCTACGATAAGAGCTGCCAGCAAAATTACCCTGGATTTTACCTTTTCTACTTCTATCCCCAGGTAAACGGCCTCTTTCTCACCAAGGAGAATGGCATTGAAGGCTTGGGAGAAAGAGACGAGAATAATGGTACCCAGAATAACTACAGGACCCACTATCATTACTTGTTGCCAGGAGGCAGCACTAACACTCCCCAGGGTCCAGAAAGTGATGTCCCTAAGCTGCTGATCATTAGACATGTTGATGAAGAGGCCAGAAATGGCTGCTGCAAAAGCAGAGATGGCAATTCCGGCTAATAGCATGGTCATTACAGAAGTTTCTCCTCCTCGTCTGGATAGAGCATATACCAGATAGGTAGCTAACACACCTCCTGTAAAAGCAGAAATACTTAGGGAAGCAGTGTAAAACCATATACCCATGGAAGCAAACCATGTTCCACCTATCACGATGGAAAATACGGCAAACAGCATGGAGCCGCTTGTGACGCCTATAAGAGAAGGATCTGCAAGTGGATTTCGAAAGAGGCCTTGTATAGCTGCTCCAGATACGGCAAGACCTGCACCTATCAACCCACCCAGGATAATCCTTGGGAGTCTGATTTGGAATAATAAGTAAGTGTGGACATCCTCTACTGAAGAGAAAAAGTTCACGAAGGCCTTCCAGATATCAGCTAATGCCATATCATATGCCCCTATGAAAAGGGCAGAGATGGCTGACAGGCCCAGTATGGAAATTAGACCTGTAAAAGACAATATCCATCTAGAGGCTATTCGGGCCATTTACATTGATTCCTTCAGTTTACTTGCTAGCTCAATGGCCGCTTTACCTACTCTGGGTCCAAAAGAGGAGAGATAATGTCCGTCCATTGTGATAATACGACCATTTTTATAGGCTGGAATTTGTTCCATACCTGTAATTTGTGAAAGTCCTTCTTTCCCATCCAGACTGGCCAAGCCACTTTCAAACATGAGAATGACCTCAGGGGATGCCTCTACTAGACTTTCTGGCGTAAGCGCCTGATAGCCTTCAAAGGAGGAAATGGCTAATTCTCCCCCTGCCCGATTAACCATCTCTGTAGTGGATGTTCCGGTTCCGGAAATCATCAATCTACCTAAGCCTCTGGCGTAAATGAATAATACACTGGGACGCTCTTCAAGCCCCTCCAGCATACTTGCCAATTCAAGAGAGTCAGACTCTATAGTAGAAGCCAGCTCTTGAATAATTGTTTCATCAGTTTCAAGACTTTCCGCAATAACTTTGGCTGCTTTTACGGAGTTGTCAAAGGTGTAAGAAGTAGGAACCTCAACAATGGTAAGGTTAGCAGCTCGGATCTGATCCAAGGCCTTTGCCTGTGCTACCTGCCCCGACTCTACAAAGATAAAGTCAGGCTTCATAGCCAGGATAGCTTCCGCATTTAATTGAGCTACGTGGCCCAGCCTAGGTACACTATCCATTGCTGCAGGATAGGTACTAGTAATGTCTGCCCCTATGATATTATCTCCATAACCCAGGCTAAAAAGGGTTTCCGTAAGGAATCCACTTAGGGAGATGATTCTTAGGTCTGATTCTGTTTGAGTATCTTGATCGGCTGTAGGGGTTTGGTTACAGGAGGTAAGCAGTAGGATACCTACCAGGAATAAACAGAGCGTATTTTTGATCATTTTCTTTTGCAATTAAAAACAGAGGGTAGCCATAAGCTACCCCCTTATGAGCTTTACACTCAACACTTTTAACGTAGACAAAAAACCTTCTTGGTAATACTACTACTACCATTGCGCAGAGAAACAAAGTATAACCCCTGAGAAAGTGGCATATCCAATTTCTTAAGGTTGTTCCCTGCAAATACGTTTAATGATTCTTGATGGATGAGTTGGCCTAACTGGTTACGAACCTCTAGTTGGGCAGAGGAAATGTTTTCAGTTAAAGAAAACTCTATATTGATGTCTCCCTGAGTAGGGTTAGGGTAAATCTTGTAGGAAGATACTTGCTCAAAGGTGTTTCCAATAGAAGTGGCCACATCTGCAAAAGTCCTTCTCACCGCAGCTACCCCAGTACTGGATCCTTCAAATCCAATGAATTGTACTTTCCAGACGCTATCAGAAGCGGTTTTTACAAAGTAGACTCTGTCTTCAGGTATGGACCATGAGAAAGTAGCTAAGCTAAAGCTTTTCCAGTCATGTCCTATGATATACAGATTAGAGTCTGATAGAGCTGATGAATAGTCAGCAAAATTAACTGTAGCCGGGTCAATACCTTCTACTTTTGCTACTTCTACCCCTGAGTTGGTCAGTACACCTGTCACCATATAATCCAGGATATTTCCTGTACCAGTCCCATCGTCTAAGGGAGTCCAGTATCTGGTGAACAACATATCCCAGCTAGCAGGTTCCAGGTCCATCACGCTATCTTGCTCTACAGAGAGGTAGGCAAGGGTCTTCCCAACATAGTCTGCCTTATCTATATCATGTGTAACTTCATTGCTATTGTCAAGATCTGCATACCTGACGGTATAAACACCGCTAATGAGGGACACAATTTGAAGCTTTTTGTATTCTCCATTTCTAAGCTTAATGAAGAAAACAGTTGAAGAGTTTACGGTATTGGTCGCAGGATTATAAGAACCCCATCCCAGGTCAAAAGGATCTTGCTCATCCAGTATAGAATTGAAAGCCCCTTCCGCCCAGGTAATTTCCTTATTATAAACACGGTCAATAATATCAGTGGTATCTGCGCTCTCAAAATCAGCAGCAGCACTATGGTAAACTTCAACCTCAGGAGTAGGATTGGCCTGAGAAGAGTTTACTGATTCATTTACAAACACACTAGCATCTCTGTTGGCTACAGAGAAAGCGATATCCCAGGTGGTAAGTGGGATAGCAGTAGTCTCTCCAGTAGATAGAGAGTAGTATACTTGGTTTCCATATCCAGGACCTAGGGTAACAAGTTGATCTATTTGTCCAAAGGCTAGGAATGGAATAACAAATAAG
>JBCDBC010000647.1:0-4064 GCA_039184535.1 Bacteroidota bacterium
ATATGCTTTTATCAAGGTAGACTTCCAGGATCATGTCCTGACCATTACGCTGGACAGAGCTGAAAAGAAGAATGCCCTGCATCCACACATGGTAGCGGAACTAGCCTTTGCCATGCAGTATGCGAAAACCCATAAGGATGTATGGGTAGTATTGCTGGCTTCCCAGGGAGATGTGTTTTGTGCAGGCGCTGACCTCAAGGCCTTTATAGGAATGGTAGGAGAGTATGAATCTTCTATTCCGGAGGTAAAGGAGAACATTCTCATGGGAGAAATCTTTAACAAAGTGCATAAGCCAGTAATCACTAAGGTCGAAGGAAAAGTCTTTGCTGGTGGATTCTTCTTCCTCGCAGGAGCCACCTATGTAGTGTGTAATGAAGGGGTGAGATTAGGCTTGCCTGAAGTCAAGAGAGGGTTGTATCCTTTTCAGGTAATGGCGGCTCTCATTAATGTAATGCCCAAGAGGCAGGTGATAGATTGGTGCATTCGTGGATATGACCTGGATGTCCAAAAGGCGGCAGAACTGGGGCTGGTTACGCATGTAAGTACGCCTGAGACCATAGACGCCACTATTCAGGGGCTTATAGATGATATCTCTGCTAATTCTCCTACAGCTATCAGAATGGGACTGGAAGCACTGGATAGCATTACGGAACAAAGTGCAGAGCACAAATACCTGATGGACATGCTACAAAAAACCATACAGTCAAAAGATGGGCAGGAAGGGCTGAAGGCATTCAGGGAGAAACGAGCGCCTATTTGGACGGGGGAGTAGGAGTAAGTTTAAGAATAAAGAAAAACTTTGTGTCTTAGCGTCTTGGCGTGGTATTTAGTTTCACGCAAAGACGCGAAGAATTAATCGCAATTAAATGCTATTAAGAGAACATACATTTAAGGATAAGGTAGTGCTGGTTACCGGAGGAAGATCAGGCATAGGCTATCAGATAGCCAAGGACTTCCTTCAGTTAGGTGCCAAGGTCATGATCTGTTCCCGCAAGGAAGAGAAACTAGCTACGGCTGCTGAAGAGCTTTCTGCATTCGGCGAACTGGATTATCAAGCCTGCGACATCCGACAAACAGAACAGATTCAGGAACTAGCGGGGAAGGTTAAGGAGAGGTTTGGGAAGCTAGATATTCTCATTAATAATGCCGGAGGTCAGTTCCCTGCTTTATCTGAATACATCAATGACAAAGGATGGAGTGCCGTTATCAACAATAACCTGAATGGTACTTTCTTCATGACCCGGGAAATGGCAAATGCCTTTTTCATTCCCCAAAAGGGTGGAATCATAGTGAACATCATAGCCGATATCCTGAGAGGATTTCCTGGCATGGCACATACAGGTGCAGCTCGCGCAGGTGTGGAGAATTTGACAAAGACGCTTTCCATGGAATGGAGTCAGTTCAATATCAGAATAAATGCTGTAGCTCCCGGTATTATAGATTCCAGTGGACTGGATACCTATCCCGCTCCCATTCAGGCTATGTTTGATGAGGCGAGAAAGGCCATTCCCCTTAGTAGGTTTGGGACGGTGGAAGATGTGTCAAATGCAGCCCTATTTCTGGCCAGCGATATGGCTTCCTATATCACGGGAATTTCCTTGTACGTAGACGGTGCCCAGCACCTGAATTATGATAAGATGGCTTTACCCAATGTCCTTAGGTCATTCATGGGTGGCAGTAAATAAGATTTAGCTGTAGAGACACAATGCATTGTGTCTCTACTTAACACTGACAATTTTTCAATTATGTACAGACGCATGATCATGCGTCTCTGCTCAAAACAACTAATAAAATGAACCCCTATTATTTCACAGAAGAACACAAGCTGTTTAAAGACAGTCTCCGCTCATTCCTGCAAAAGGAAGTAGTCCCCAATATAGATCAGTGGGAAGAAGACCGTAGAATTCCAAGAGATGTCTGGAAGAAAATGGGAGAAATGGGTTTTCTAGGCCTTTCTTACCCTGAAGAGTATGGAGGAGCTAATCTGGACTTTTTCTATGATGTCATTTTTTGTGAAGAGGTATCCAAAGTTCACTCCGGTGGTTTCTCAATAGTTCAGAGTGTGGTTCAGTATATGTCTGCGCCATATATCCTCAAGCATGGATCTGAACATCTCAAGAAGAAATACCTGCCTGGGATCATCTCTGGAGAAACCATTAGTTCTGTGGGTATATCTGAGCCTTCAGCAGGTTCTGATGCTGCTAACATTAGGACTACTGCCAAACTTGAAGGTGACCACTACATTGTAAACGGTTCCAAAACCTTCATCACCAATGCCTTTTATGGAGACATTATGGTGACGGTAGTAAAGACAGATCCTGATGCCGGACCTGCAGGCGTAAGCTTGTTATTGATGGAGCTGAATGCTGAGGGGGTAAGCAGGACCAAGCTTAAGAAACTCGGATGGCACGCTTCTGATACTGCAGAACTGGCTTTTGATAATGTGAAAGTGCCTAAGGAGAACCTGATAGGAGAAGAAGGTCGTGGATTCTACTACCTCATGGGTGGTCTACAGCTAGAGAGACTGGCGGGTGCCGTGATGGGCTACGCTGCCTGTGAAGCTGCTATGGAGTATACCCTCAAGTATATGTCAGAGCGTCATGCCTTCGGTAGGCCTATCAATAAGTTCCAGGTACTGCGTCATAGAATGGCTGATCTGGCCACAGAAATTGAAGCCTGTAAGCAGTTCGTTCTTTACTGTTCCAAGCTGAATGATGACGGAAAATATGCCGTAAAAGAATGTTCCATGGCTAAGCTTCTGGCTTCAGAACTGGCTGATAAGGTAATGTACCAATGTCTTCAATCCTTTGGTGGGTATGGATTCATGGAAGAATATAAGATTGCGAGAATGTTCCGTGATAGCCGGGTAGGGACCATAGGCGGAGGATCATCTGAAATCATGCGTGAGATCATCGCCAAGATGGTGATAGATGATGTGTCCTACCAGGAAGCGGGTGCTAACTCTGCATCTTCAAATGGACATAGCAATGGCAATGGTCATGTGAACGGTAACGGAAATATGGAAGCTCTTTTGGCGAGCGTTCAGGAAAAAGCAGCTAAGGCTGATTCTCTGGGTAATTCTCTCAAGTTTAACTTTGGAGATAGCCAGCTCTACATTGACGGGACTCAGGGCACTAACGTAGTTAGTTCTGATGATAAAGATGCCGACTGTCTGGTGGAAGTAAGCTATGATGACTTCATCTCACTCACCAAAGGAGAACTGAATCCCATGTCAGCTGTTATGACCGGAAAGGTGAAAATCAAGGGTGATATGGGCGTAGCTATGAAGCTACAATCTTTGTTTGGATAGCCAATATTTTTGATTGGATAGACATTTTTGGACCACGAATACAAGAAAACCATGTTTGTATTCGTGGTTATTTTAAAGACTCTATCTAATCACCTTCAATTATGAGATCATTTGGAACTTATCTTTTGAAGTTGTTTGCCTCCACGCTCTTCCTTTCTCTTCTCCTCACCTTTGTCATGGTTCTTACCAGAGAGTGGTTCCTGGATTACTGTCTGGAAGTAATTACTGATTTTAGGGGAACTACCCATCTTGAGGGGGAAGCGGAAAAAGCAGAATTTCTCCATATTCTTAAATTCCTTGTTTATCCTGCTACCCTGGGCGCTAGCTTTATTGTGGCTTTAATCCTGGTAAAAAGCCCAGAACCTAGTGGGAAAAAACCTTCTCCCGTCCATTCTTAAGGAAGCATTATATTTTATGGTTCCAAGGGTCTGTTTCTTATGAGATGGACTCCCCTATTATTTCTATCATCTTTCTATTTTAAAAAGATAGCCTACCCTTTTCCTACAATTAGGAATTAAGTCAAAATTTTTCGTAATTACTTTTACTACATTTAGGAATTAAGTATGAAAGAATATCCTTTAGGAGAATTTGAAGAAATCGTCTTGCTCACTGTAGGGATACTACATGGAAAGGCTTATGGCGTAGCCATTAAGTTGGAAATAGAAGAGAGACTAGACAGAAAAGTGAGTGTAGGGGCTTTACAGACTGCCCTGAGAAGAATGGAGAAAAAAGGTTATCTCACCTCTAAAAAGGG
>JBCDBC010000648.1:0-4063 GCA_039184535.1 Bacteroidota bacterium
CTTCAATCAAATTACTGGAAGGAAAAAGAGTAAAATTGGTGCCAGACTTCCCCACAGTGGGAATGATGGATGCCAGTAACTATAATGGCGGGCTGAGAGGAGGAAAGCTTCGCGTACGCTGCCATATAGAAGTGAAGGATAAGACTACCCTTCTCATTAAGGATCTCCCTTATGGGGTTACTACTTCCAGTCTGATAGATTCTATTCTCAAAGCGAATGATAAAGGCAAGATCAAGGCTAAGCGAGTCATAGACAATACCGCCAGGGACGTAGAAATACAGGTGGACCTGGCACCAGGGATATCTCCGGAAGTAGCCATAGATGCCCTTTATGCCTTTACAGACTGCGAGTCCAGTATTTCTCCAAATAACTGTGTGATTATAGATGGGAAGCCCCACTTTATGAAGGTGGAGGACATGCTCAAGATTTCTACAGATCACACCAAGGAACTGCTGCGTAAGGAGCTTGAGATTAGGCTGGGAGAATTAAAGGAGAGACTTCTGTTCTCCTCATTGGAAAGAATTTTCATAGAGAATAGAATCTACCGTGATATAGAAGAGTGTGAAACCTGGGAAGCGGTGTTGGAAACCATAGATAAAGGCTTGGATCCATATAAGCCTCAGTTCTACCGTGAGATCACCCAGGAAGACATCATCAGACTGACGGAAATTAAGATCAAGCGTATTTCCAAGTTTGACTCTTTCAAGGCAGATGAACTCATCAAGAAACTGGAAGAGGATATCAAGGAGGTAGAGCATCATCTGGCTCATCTGGTGGAGTACGCTGTAGCGTATTTTGAGAATCTACTGGAGAAGTACGGAAAGGATAAGCAGCGCAAAACCATTATCACAGAGTTTGATGCTATACAGGCCAGACAAGTGGTGGTAGCTAATGAGAAGCTGTATGTGAATCGCAAGGAAGGATTCATAGGGTTTGGACTGAAACGTGGAGAAGGGGTAGAATATGTGAAGGACTGTTCTGACATAGATAACATCATTGTCTTTAGAAAGGACGGTAAGTATAAGGTAGTCCCTGTCCAGGCTAAGGTATTTGTGGGGAAAGACATCATACACGTGGATGTGTGGAAGAAAGGGAACGACAGGAAGATCTACCACGCCATTTACGCAGATCCCCAATCTGGAAAGAATTTTGTGAAACGTTTTGCGGTAACGGCTATCACCCGTGATAGAGACTATGACGTAACTAATGGCGCTAAAGGAGCTAAGCTGGTATACTTCTCTGTGCATGCTAATAGCCAGGCAGAGGTAATTACCATCCACCTTAGCCAGACCTGTAGAGCCAAGATTAAGGTATTTGACTTTGACTATGGAGAACTCGCCATTAAGGGGAGGTCTTCTCAAGGAAACGTACTCACTAAGTATCCCATCAGAAGGGTGGTGCAGAAGTCTATAGGGTCTTCCACCCTGGGTGGTAGAAAGGTATGGTACGATACTGCATCAGGAAGGCTGAATACCACAGAGGTAGGAACATACTTAGGAGAATTTGATACAGAAGATAAGCTCATCGCCTTCTTCAAGGATGGCTCCTATGAAATGGTAGACTTTACCCTCATGCAACGTTATGATGCCAGTAAGACCGTTCTGGTCAATAAGTTTGATCTGGACAAGGTGTATAGTGCTGTCCACTATGAAGGCAAGAGTAAGGAATATTATGTGAAGCGCTTTAAGGTGGAAACCACCACCATTGGTAGGCCATTCTCCTATATAAGTGAAGCCTCTGGCTCTAAGCTGGTTTTGGTATCAGATCAGCCTAATGTATATGTGGAGTTTAAAGCCGGTAATAAAGCAAAGAAGGATGTGGTCCAGGCCAATCTGTCAGAGGTGATAGATGTGAAGGGGTGGAAAGCGGTAGGAAATAGACTTGACAGAAGAAAGGTAACTGGTATCAAAAAGATTAAGGCACCTGAAGGTCAGCTTCAGATAGGAGATGAGATGGAATGGAGTGGAGATGAAGTGAAAAATTAAGGACACATACCTATTCAGGGACTCTTTCCGTTTGATTAGGAGTAACACAATTCTTCATACAACATGTACATCAGCCAATTATTTAAGGGAAAACTTCTTATTCTTTCCCTTACGCTTAGCCTATATTTTTCCCCTCAACTACTTGTTCAGGCCCAACAAACTGAGAAGAAGCTCGAAGGCATAGAAAGACTTATTCCCAAGATCCGAGGCCTAAATAGTACCGGCTATGCTGATGAGGAAGGGGCCGGCATCATCCTTTCAGGAACAGATGAAGAGATGGTCATTCTCACAGCCAGTCATGTCGTAGGAAATGCTGAAGAGATACAGATTACCCTTTTCCAGTATGCCAAAATACTCAAGGCATCTGTCTTAAGAATGGATGAGGACCTGGATTTGGCTCTACTTTCAGTGTCTGGTCCATTTCCTGACTGGAACTTAAGGCTCCCCCCCACAAAGAGAGTAGATCTGGAAGTGGGGCAGAATGTAACTACTGTAGGACATCCAGTAGGGAATGAGTGGGATATTAATCCTATCAATCAGGTTAAGTCTAATAGAATTGTTACAGATAGAAGACGGTTTACCATCACTACATCTGGGATTACCTCCGGTTCTTCTGGAAGCCCTATTTTTTCTAAAGATGGACAATGGGTAGGGATGGTCACAGAAACCAATCAGGTAAATACCATTTGTGTAAAAAGCTCGACTATCCGGGATCTGCTGGATTACTGGGGATATAAGGATTATGGAAAGGTGGATTTACGGAAAAAAGCTGATGTTAAGGCTGAGACTACTGGTATTAAAGCTAGACTAACAGAACTACTTACCTGCTTTGAGACGGAGGTCCGTATGGATTTAAAAGATGAATATGGTCCCTATCTCCTTTCTACCTGGCAGGGAGTCAAGGGAATGTTTTGCGCAGGTATAAGAGGGATGCTCTATTATGCTAATCTGGGGGAGTGCTTCTCTTATATGACTCAGGAGAAGGTATATGACTTCTATGACTACAGAACTATTGAAGCCGTAGCCGGGATGAAGGCTTTTTCTAGGGATCAAAAAGAAGACGCTAGCCTTCCTTTCTCTTTTGTAAATCCTGAGATTGTAAAATGGGGATATACTAATCTGATTCCTGATCCTGATACTTATGTCCTGGGAGAAAGCTGTCAGACACATTACGATCAGCGGTATAAGCGATTCTTCCGCTTAATGGCTGCCAGTTATGTGTATATGGATAAGCAGATGAACATATATGACGAGCTGAGTTGGTATAAAAGTAACCTGTATAGTGACCCCGACTACAATGGTCTCAGTTTACTAGATCAACGTTACAGTTCCCTCCTACCAGAATATGATGCGTACGGAACGGATATTTATAATCCCTGGCATAGCTCTTACTCCTTTGGGTTTTGGATTAGAAGACATATTGACGGATCTAAAAAAGAAATGTGGAAGGGACTCACTAAGCTGTTGAATACTTATGATAAAGCTTTTCTGAAGGATTTATTGAAAAAGTAGTTTCTCTATATGTAAACACGCCTAAGGCGAGATGACCCGCATTAGGCATGTTCATTTTTTTAACCTCCTCGGACAGGAGTCCTCATATTTTCCCTTTACAAGCAACAGCTTGTCAAGTAACCATAAAATACAGAACAAGCTCCTGTTTGTTCCGAAAGTTAGACTATGACTCCTGTCCTGAGAAAAAAATCTACGTCAGATGTATCCCCCCATCTACAGGTATCACCGCACCATTCAGATAAGAACCTGCTGCAGATGACAAGAAGATGGCTATACCTCCCATATCCTGAGGTTGCCCTATACGTCCTAAGGGACAGGATTGCTCTATTTGTTCCTGAAAGCTGTCCAACAAAGTTTGCGTCATTTTACTCTCAAAGGGACCAGGTGCTATGGCATTCACGGTAATGTTTTTGCCTCCTAACTTGATGGCTAATCCTTTGGT
The DNA here is from genome assembly GCA_039184535.1 of Bacteroidota bacterium. GTDB lineage: Bacteria > Bacteroidota > Bacteroidia > J057 > J057 > JBCBKZ01. The sequence goes on from JBCDBC010000648.1 coordinate 3,940, forward strand.
CAAATGGTGAACGGCAGCTTTACTGGCCCCATACGGCAGGTTATCCATAGGAGAAATCTTAATCCCATCTATGGAGCCTACATTGATTACTCTGGCTGGATCATTCTTGTTTGCTCCTTTCTCC
>JBCDBC010000649.1:0-4055 GCA_039184535.1 Bacteroidota bacterium
CCGCTGATGATAATGTGTTTGACTTTTCCGCTGGTGTAGAGATTGGCTGCGGCATCCATGCGGTAGGTGAAGAAAAGATTCTCCCTACCTCCTTTGACATATTTGCTGGTTCCCAGAACGATGGCTACTTCATTGGTAGGAATATCATCTATGGTTTCGTAAATGCTGTTGCTGCTAGTTGAAACCACCCAAAGATGACATAGGCCAATGAAGCCCATGATCAGGACCACTGCAAGGAACCCATATTTTAATATCAGGCGTAAGTATGACATGGCTTCTACTCAATACTGAGTAACGTAAGCGTTTGGTTTAGGGTTGGGTTAATACGTGAAGTGGCAATGATAATCAGCGAAAAAAGAGCCTATCACGTAAATTATTGAAATGGCAGAAAAAAACAAAGCGTATTCGTTTCTGGAACGAATACGCACACTAACTATCATATCAGAACATGGCTAACAAAAATTCTTAGAACGCCACCCCGACTGTGAAGGCGGTGTTTACATTAATGCCTTTCACAGGAGCAAGGGACAGGGTTTCGGCACTTTCCCAGACTTGATTTTTGAAGTTGTCATAGGTAGCATCAAATTCAACTCCAAGTCTGAAGATCTTAAGGACGCGTACGTTGGCCCCGAGCAGCATGCCAAGGCCTGCACGTACGTTCCCGTTTGAAATATTGCTTAGGTTAGATTGTACAATATCTTCTCCCACCACGACTACAGGAATAAAAGCTCCCGGATAGATGTCTAACCACTTGTTATCACCTACCATGAAATGCTTCTCTACCCCGAATACACCTGTGATGTCTTGTCTGCGAGCCTGGTAGTCAGTAGTGATGCCGCCTCCTACTTCATATTGCAGGTTGTCTAGTCCGGCACCTAATCTGAAGGCCCACTTATTATCAGTATAATATCTCAGGTTAACGCCTATAGATTAACTCCCCTGATAGTTTATGTCCGCTACTTCAGAGTCTACTTTGTCAAGTTTGAACTGACTCACATTTACCGTAGCACTAAACTTCTGGGCAGCGGCTGTATAGGTTAAAAAGACACAGAATGAGAGGGTTAGGATTGACCCAAAAATGAACTTTCTCATTTGATTGGTTTATTTGGTTAACAATTAAGCTCGGTATTCAAATCAGCCTTTTTGCTGATTGCGTTACACCCTCAATTAGTCAAATGATATGCCCGGACGGGCAGAATCCACGTGCCAATGGGAAGAATGGCAGGATTTTGCAGAAAAAGGTCACTTCTTGAAACCTATCAAAAAAAGGCTCGTTAATAGGAGGTCTGCTACTTTTCTAATAGCCTGAAAACCTTCACTTTAGGAAGGGTTGTATGTTTATTTATACGGTAAATGTGTATAGTAAAATAAACAGTTTGGTAACCGGAGGTATATAGATTAGGCTACAATTATGGCATCTCAAAGCCAAAACGCTCAAGATTTTTTCCCATCATCTTATTGAGCTTGTCTATTTGTTGAGGTGTGAGGTCTTTTTTCCATTTACCTATGGAGCCGGTATTGGGCTTTACCCTTACCTTTTGGAAATTGGAGGCTTCTACTATGTCATCTCCCAGCTTCTGGGTGAAGCCGTGGTAATCCAGCATTTTCTCAGAATATTCCAGTCCCAGGAAGTCGGTAACTTTCTTGAGAATAGCCTCACTATCTGATACTAGCTCTTCATATCTCACCATCATGAGTCGGTCAGCAGCTCTCTGCTGTACCCAGTCATACATGTCTACACTGAAGTTCCATGCATCTGCTCGGCTTTCTATATCGTCTGTTTTGTCTCTGACTATCCAGGATCTGACTACGTCTCTGCCGTCCCTCATAAGGAAGATGTACTTACTTTCAGGGAATACTCTATAAATATCTTTTAGGTAAAAGGTGTTTCTGGGCGTTTTGTCTCCCCACATGAGAAATGTCTCCTTTTGCTGCTTTCCATAGGCTACATAAATCTCATCTATGATTCTTTGGAGAGATTGTTCCTCTTTAGGGAGGTGATAGAGTTTGGTGAGAAGGTCGCCTGACTGCAGGTTCCACTTGATGGCTCCTTCTGTGGCAGTAAACTCACTGACGGCTATGCTCACCAGGTCTCGCCACTCCAGGAAGTTCATGAGCTGATACTTAATGATGACGTTGGGGAGGCGCCACTGTTCTGTAGGAAGGACTATGTCAGGATGGGCATCCAGCATAGCGGAAAACATGGTGCTACCATTTCTTCCGGAACCAAATACGAAAAAGGGAGAGCAACTTAGGCTTGAAGAGGGTCCTCTCAGCGAATGTCTGCGGGGGAGAACATTGCTGGCCTGCATCAGGAATGGGACTAATCGCTTATACTTCATGTAATTAGACGTATAATTATATCGGAAAGCAGCCGAAAATAATTGCGAAAAAACAGTTTATTTGTAAATAATCCTCGAAAAACGAGCTGATTCTGTATGGGGGTAGTAAGAAAGCAGAGTACACTTACCACCTTAACTTCATTTCTGGGGGGTGTAATTGGCTTTATTAACCAAACCTTTCTCTTTGCTAAACTCATGGATCCCGACGAGTTCGGGCTTGCAAGGGTATTGGTGACTATTGGGGTGATGTATGCTCAGCTTTCTCTTCTTGGTTTCCAGAATGTAATTCTCAGGTTCTTCCCCTTCTTTGAGAATAAAGAAAAAGGACATTACGGCTTTCTCTCTTTTGGGATTCTGTTCATTCTCGCAGGATTCATTCTCACCACTTCTTTATTCTTACTCTTCCAGCCTCAGGTTATATCTGTGTACGGCGAGAAGTCCCAGCTATTGGTGACCTATTATAGACTGGGTATGCTATTCGGCTTTTCCTATCTGGTCTACATATTCTTTTCTAACTACTTAAGGTCCTTGTACGACTGGTTTATTCCTCGGTTTATTAATGAGGTAGGCCTTAGACTACTCGTTACAGTGGGCATTTCTCTGTATGCGCTTAACGTACTGGACTTCCACACCTTCATATGGGTGTATGCAGGTATGCATGCGATTATGGCACTGGGCGTGATTATTTATACGGCTGCTAGACGGCAGTTAATGCTTCCTTCTATCAGAAACCTCCAAATACAGCAGTACCTAAAGCCTATGCTGAGCCAGGCTTTCTTCGCTTCTATTGGTGGGATCTCCATTCATTTAGTACTTGCCATAGATACGCTGATGTTAGCTAGTCTGGGATTGACACCTGTAGCAGTCTATTCTCTTATGGTGAATTTTGCGGCCTTTATGTTATTCCCATTCAGGTCCTTGGTGAATCTTTCCTCTCCCAGAGTAGCAGAATACTGGAAAGCACAGGATATCCCAGCCATAGGGAGAATTTACAAAAGGGTTTCTCTTCTAGGCTATACCAGTGGAGTATGGTTATTCTTTGTGATCTGGCTAAACCTGGATAATGTGTATAGCCTGATAGGGAAGGAAGCCTATGCGAGTGGGAAGCTGGTATTTGTATTTATAGGACTGGCAAGGCTATTTGACATCATCTCTGGCCTGAACACTACTATTTTGGTTACCTCCAAAGCTTTTAAATATGATCTTTTGTTCAATTTGCTGCTGCTGATTATATCTATCCTCACCAACTATTACTTCATCTTCATGCTGGATGGAGGGGTAAATGGAGCGGCCATAGCTACCATGATTTCCATTCTCTTGTATAATGTGTCAAGGGTCATCTTTGTGTATAAACTGGCGAATATCCATCCATTCACCACAGGACTTCTTAAGGTTACGGCCTTGGCAATAGTCATATATCTGGGTGTTTCCTATATGCCTGATTCCTCTTATCCGCTTCTGGATATAGTCTGGAAATCCTCCCTTTTCACGGTTTTTTTCGGCCTGACAATTTTAGGTTTTCGGATTGCTCCGGATTTGAATGAGTTTCTGGAAGTGATTTTATCACGTCTCACTAGGTGGAAAAGTCAGATATTTTAATAAATTGGAATGATTTCGTATTTTTAGTTAGGGTTATAAAAAATCCTGATGTAATAGAATAAAGCAACTTTCAAGTTGTTGATGCTAGGAAAACAATTTTATATTTAGGTTGTC
>JBCDBC010000650.1:0-4049 GCA_039184535.1 Bacteroidota bacterium
CTTTCAGTTGTTTTTGTCAATGCCATCAGCTTTACGAGACTATGAAGCCGAATAACATTTTTGATTTTGAGAAGCCCATTGTGGAACTGGAGAATAAGCTATCAGAAATGAAGCGTATTGCCGGTGAGAATGGGGTTGAACTAGGTCAGGAAAGCTCCGAGCTTGAAAAGAAGATTCATAATCTGAAAGTAAATATATACAGCAACTTAAACCGCTGGCAAAGGGTTCAGATTTCCCGTCATCCAGAAAGGCCATATGCCCTGGACTATATTCAGAATATCTCTGATGAGTTCATAGAGCTTCATGGAGACAGAAACTTTCACGATGACAAAGCCATGATAGGTGGCTTGGGTAAAATAGATGGCCAGAGCGTAATGTTTGTAGGTCAGCAAAAAGGAAGAACTACCAAGCAAAGACAGTTTAGAAACTTTGGAATGCCTAATCCTGAGGGATACAGAAAAGCCCTCAGACTGATGAAGATGGCTGAGAAGTTCAAAATGCCTGTCGTTTGCCTGATTGATACACCTGGTGCTTTCCCGGGCCTGGAAGCTGAAGAAAGAGGACAAGGAGAAGCTATCGCCAGAAATCTGATTGAAATGGCTCAGTTAACTGTGCCTATCATCTGCATTGTTATTGGAGAGGGTGCTTCTGGAGGAGCTTTAGGAATAGGCATAGGAGACAAGGTATACATGCTGGAGAATACATGGTATTCAGTTATTTCTCCTGAGTCATGCTCAAGCATCCTATGGAGAAGCTGGGAAAATAAAGAGCAGGCTGCAGAGGCCCTGAAATTGACTGCCAAAGACAATGTGAAGCTGGGAATCGTGGACGGCATCGTTACAGAACCCTTAGGAGGTGCTCATAAAAATCCGGAAGAAACCTATCAGAATGTGAAAGCTACCATTTTGAAAGACATAGCCGGACTACAGAAACTTTCTACAGAAAAGTTGATTGATAACAGAATAGATAAGTTTTCGTCTATGGGAGTTTATGACACATTGGAGTCTCCTGTTCAGTACGAAAAAAAAGATAAAAGCGTAAATAAAGTTACTGTACCGGAGGTAGTTACCAATGGGAAATTACAGTAATTCTCGTTTCAGGTTTTAATAGTGTTTATGTGACTAGCTTTCACCCTAATTTCCGTTCGCTACTCACTCAAGTGGTCTCATCTATCATTTGCCTAAGTTTTTTACTTACAATAGCCTCGTGTGGGGATTTAGTTCCTGTGTGGAGAGGCGAAATCATCCTATCTGACTATACCCTCTATTATTCTGACCTCCCTAGAGAGTTTGAGATAGAAATCTCAGACCAAAATGCAGGGCAGGAACTCAGATTAGAGTTAGAACTTACCTATTATACAGGTTTAGGGAGAAATGAACTTCCCATCTACATGGTGCTGGAAGATGAAAACACCAACGTCCAGGAATTCCAAACAGATCTGGTCATAAAGGCTGATGGAAACTGGCAGGGTATTCCTGATGAAAATGAAATTGATTACACCATCACTCATACGGCTATCCCCTCGCTAATTCTCGAAAATGGTACGTACTCCCTAAAGCTCTATGCCAATGATGATAAGGAGGAAAAGATCTACGGCATAGTGAGGATAGCTGCCAGGCTTTATAATAAAGAGGTTCCAGAAGAGTAGATCCCCTTTCTCCATGACCTTCGGCTCCCACTTTTTCTAAGCTTATTCAGCTAAACCCTGATCTCATTCTTCCGTATTCAAGGGCTTATCAGCTACTTTATTTTCACACATGACTTTCCAAAAATACCAGGGCACAGGAAATGACTTTGTTATCATAGATAACAGAGATATGAAACTGGACGTCTCTTCCTCTCAAGCCCTTATAGAGAACATTTGTAGTAGAAGATTTGGCGTAGGAGCAGATGGGTTCATTGCTGTAGAACCTTCAGAAAAAGCAGATTTCAGCATGCGCTACCTGAATGCAGACGGTAATGAAAGTACCCTTTGCGGCAATGGGACGCGCTGTGTGGTTAGCTTCGCTTATAAGATGGGCATCATCTCAGAAGGAGCTGTTGTAGAAACATCGGTAGGCCTGGTTCCAGCCAGTATTCAACAGAACGAAGTTAGAATCAAGATGCCCAGCCCCACTGGCTACAGAAAAATCATGGAAGAAAACTACTGGGTAGATACTGGCTCTCCTCACTATGTGCAGTATCTGGCTGCAGATATCCAACACTGGGATGTAGCGTCTGAAGGAAAAAAACTCCGTCATCATCCTAATTTTGCTCCCATAGGAGGAACCAATGTCAACTTTGTCGTGGAAAAAGAACCTAGTACTTTGGTAGTAAGGACTTTTGAACGAGGCGTAGAGGCAGAAACCTATTCATGCGGAACAGGCGTCACAGCCTGCGCATTTGTGCATCAACAGTTACACCCTGAACAAAAAAAGCTTCACATAAGTACACTGGGTGGTGAGTTGACGGTGGAAATCAAACAAGAAAATGGCTCTCCAGCCGTTTACCTTCAAGGGCCAGCAGAATTTGTATTCGAAGGAAATATATGACATAAAAAAGATTCTGCTGTTTTGTTTTATCAGTATTTAACCCCCAATTTGGGTTTTCATTTAAACATATAACATGAGAAATTTTCTTCTGATCATTTGTATCCTCTTTGGATCATTACCTGTTTCCCTTGCACAGTTTGAAAGTAGGATGGATAGCATCTCTTACACACTGGGCGTGGATGTAGGGACAAATCTTTCCAAATTTGGATTGGGCATCAATCAGGAAGTATTCAAGAAAGGTTTTATGGATGCATTCAATGATGAAATGCTTTTGCTGGATGAGCCTCAAAGACAGACACTCATGCAAGAATTCCAGGTTATGATCAGGGAAGCTCAGCAAGCACAACAAAAACAAAAATCAATGAAAGCAAAAGAAGAAGGCAAAGCTTTTTTGGCTGCAAACAAAGAAAAAGAAGGGGTGGTAGAGCTCCCAAGTGGTCTTCAGTATAAAGTAGTTCGTGCTGGAGAAGGTGAAAGTCCTACCAAGTCAAACAGGGTAGAAGTTCACTATGAAGGTAAGCTCATTAAGGGGAACATCTTCGATAGTTCTTACCAAAGGGGAGAAACCATTACCTTCGGGGTAACTCAGGTTATTTCTGGTTGGACAGAAGCACTTCAGCTCATGAAACCCGGCGCTAAATGGCAGCTATTTATCCCTTCTGATCTGGCTTACGGAGACAGGGGAGCTGGAAGAGATATTCCTCCAGGCGCTACCCTAATTTTCGATGTAGAATTGATCAGCATTTTGTAGATATACCTTTTCGGCAGGTTATTGGGATTCTCCAAAAACCTGCCGAAATACTTCTTCCAGCTTACTCACCCCTCTCACCTTTATCTCCTTAGGGACTATACTTAATCCATCTTTCTGACTTTCAGCTATAAAGATTTCTTTAAATCCTAGCTTTTCAGCTTCCGCTATTCTAGGTTCCAATCGACTAATGGGTCTTATCTCTCCACTCAAGCCAATTTCAGCAGCGAACACGGTTGAAGGGGGAATTGTTAAGTCGTGCAGGGAGGAAATGACTGCACATACAAGTCCGAGGTCTATAGCAGGATCTTCTATCTTCAGTCCTCCGGTAATATTGATGAAGACATCATGCATGCCCATTTTAAAGCCACAACGCTTCTCCAGGACCGCTAGCAGCATATTTAGCCTTCTTAAATCCAGACCAGTGGCAGACCTCTGGGCGTTCCCATAGGCCATAGGAGAAACTAGAGCCTGAGTCTCTATTAGTAACGGCCTCATTCCTTCCATGGTAGCTGCTATGGCTACCCCACTAAACTGGTCTTGACCACTGGATAAGAAAATCTCAGAGGGATTATGAACCTCTCTAAGGCCATTATGCTGCATTTCATAAATCCCTATCTCCATGGTACTCCCAAATCGGTTCTTGCTGGTACGTACTATTCTGTACTGGTTATGTCTGTCCCCTTCAAAGGTCAAGACAGTATCTACCATATGTTCTAGTACCTTAGGTCCGGCTAGAGATCCCTCCTTGGTGATATGACCTACCAAAA